>NZ_JBHVJT010000035.1:0-75310 GCF_042798815.1 Kitasatospora sp. NPDC057738
TGTGTGGGGGGGGGGGGGGTGTCATGGGGGGAGGCGGCTCGAACCCCCCCCCCCGGGTCCGGTGGTCGCCGCGTCCCTGCGAGGGCCGAGTGGTGACCCGCGTCCTTCCCGCGTGGTACACGGCCGGGACGCCGCGGACCTGGTCGGTGAGCCCGCAGTTCGGACAGGGGTGCAGGGCGGGCGGCGGCGGTACGGGTGTGGCGTGGTAGGGCCCCATCGCGGTCTCCCCCCGGGGTGGCGTCCGGCCGGGCCGGCCGTCCGTCCGTACCGGCTTGGGACGCCGTGCCGGACGCGGTGGTTGCGGCCGACTCCCGCTGTCTGTACGCCTGTTGGGGGCAGGGGCAGGGGCAGGGGCAGGGGCAGGGGCAGGGGCAGGGGCAGGGACAGGGGCAGGGAAGGGGTCGGGCGGGTCAGCCCTCGGCGGGCGCCGGCTGTGGACGCCAGCCGAGGGCGGGCCCGAGCCGGGTCGCCAGGTCGGTGAGGATCTGCACGTAGTCCTCGTGTTCGAAGGTGAACGGCAGGGCGAAGGCGACCTCGTCCACCTCGCGGTAGCCGGCGTGGGCGTGCAGCCGTTCGACGAGTTCCTCGGTCGTCCCGACGAGGTCGGGGGCGAACAGCAGCCGGGCCGGGCCCTGCGGGGCGAGGGTGCGCGGGGTGCGGGCGAGGGCGTACGCCCGGTACTTGGCGCGTTGTTCGGGGGTGGCGCTGTCGGTGGGGATGACCACCAGGCCGTGGGAGACCCGGGCGCGCTCGCCGTCGGGGTGGCGCTCGCGGAAGGCGCGGATCTGGGCGGCCTGGATGGCGGCGAAGTCGAGCGGGCCCTCCTCGCTCTCCGGCTTCACGACACTGCTGGTGAGCAGGTTGAGCCCCTGCTCGCCGGCCCAGCGGGCCGAGCGCAGGCTGCCGGCGCCGTACCAGAGCCGGGACGCCAGGCCGGGGGAGTGCGGCTGGACGCGGCGGGAGTACACCTCGATGCCCTCGGTGCCGGCGAAGTCGGAGGCGTCCTCGCCGCGGACCAGGGCGAGCAGCCGTTCGGCGCGCCGGGGGCTGAAGTCCTCCTGCTCGCCGGTGTCCGGGTAGAGCGCGCCGCGCACCTGCTCGTAGTGGGTGGGCGGGCCGACGCTGAAGCCGGGGTTGAGCCGGCCGCCGGAGAGCACGTCCACGGTGGCCAGGTCCTCGGCGAGCCGCAGCGGGTTCTCCCAGCCGAGCGGGGTGACGGCGGTGCCTAGCTGGATGCGGCTGGTGCGCTGGGTGGCGGCGGCGAGGACGGCGATCGGGGAGGAGATGCCGTACTGGAGGTGGCGGTGGCGCAGCCAGGCGCTGTCGAAGCCGAGCCGCTCGCCGAGGGTGATGAGGTCGAGGGTGGACTCGTGGCCGCGGCGGGGGTCCGCTTCGTCGAAGAGCCCGATGGTCAGGAAGCCGAGTTTCCGCAGTGGGCGAGGGGTCGGCGACATGGTGGGCTCCGCGGGGGTGAGGGGCGGCCTGGTGAGGGCCGGTCGAGATGGTGCGTTTCGAACGTAAGCGGGCGCCGCGCCGTCCGACAAGATCGACGCACGATCCGGTCACCGGCCCGCAATACGGCGCAATGCTGGTGTCACGTGCGGCGGCTCCCACCCCGGTGGGCAGGGTGGGAGCCGCCGCGATCCGGGCCGCGCCCGGGCCGGCTCGAGTAGCGCCCGGGCTTTGCCCGGGCTTTGCCCGGGCTGTGCTCGGACCGCGTCCGGGCCGCCTCCGGGGGCTGTCAGCAGCTGCGCAGTTCCGGGCTCTGGTTGCGGATCTGGTTGTGCAGCGAGGTGAACTCGCGGTACGCCGCGCCGTCCTCGGTGCCGGGGCGGAAGGCGCCGACGCGGTGGCAGTTGACGAAGGCGAGCTTCACCCCGAAGTGGCTCTCCAGGCTGCCCCGGATCGCGTTGCTGGCGAGCGCGCGCAGCAGCTGGGCGCGCTGCTCGTCGCTGGGCGTGGTGTTGTCGGTGGTGAACTCCTCCTGGCCGGTGGCGAGTTCGGTGCTGAGCCCGGACACGACCTGGTAGGCGTACGGAAGGGAGGTGCGGACGGTCTCGAGGAAGTCGGCCTCGTCGACGCGGCCCTGCTGGGCCTGGGCGAGGAGGGCGGGGGAGACGTCGAGCGACATGGAGGTCCTCTTTCGGGGATGCGTGGGCTTCGACCGGTGGCGGGCAGCGGTGACCGGCGGAACGGGCAGCGCTCACCCGCACCGGTTATCGAAGATGAAAACCATTGCAAGAAGGACTCTCCCGGTCACCCCGACGCCCTGTCAAGCGCCGCCCCCCGAAGGACTGACGGCCGGCGGCACCGGCAGGTGGCCGACCTTGATCACGAACACCGCGATCAACACCGCCAGCGCCGCGAAGACCAGGCCCATCTGGAACGCGCTGGCGATGCCGTGCACCAGCACCTGCGAGGAGTACGGCGCCGGGAGCCGGCCGGTGGCCCGGAACTGGGCGAGCTGCTGCGGGGTGGCCTGCCGCAGGAACGCCCCGGCCTGCTGCCGGGCCTCGTTGCGGCTGGCCGTACCGAACACCGTGACCAGGATCGACAGGCCGAGCGAGCCGCCCACCTGCTGGGTGGTGTTGAGCATGCCGGTGGCCGCGCCGGTCTCGTGCGGGGCGACGTGGGAGACGGCGGTCAGCATCACCGGGACGAAGATCGAGCCCATGCCGAAGCCGAACAGCAGGGTCGGGCCGAGGATGCCGCCGACGTAGGTGCTGTCGATGTCGATCTGCGTCGCCCAGACCACCCCGCTCAGCACCAGCAGCGAGCCGGTCACCAGGAAGGGCTTGGGGCCCCAGCGCAGCTGGTTGCGGGCGGCGAACTGGGCGGCGGCGATGATCGCCACGCTGATCGGCAGGAACGCGAAGCCGGCCCGAAGCGGGCTGAAGCCGAGGATCTCCTGCACGAACAGGGTGATGAAGAAGAAGATGCTGAACATCGTCGCGGCCACGCAGAGCATCAGCCCGTACGCGCCCGAGCGGTTGCGGTCGCGGAACAGGTGCAACGGGGTGATCGGCTGCGGCACCCGCCGCTCGTTGAACAGGAACGCGACCAGCAGTGCGGCGGCGAGGCTGAAGGCGGTCAGCGTCACGGGGTCCGTCCAGCCGTGGTCGGAGGCACGGATGAAGCCGTACACCAGCGAGACCATGCCCGCCGTGGCGGTGAAGGCGCCGGTCAGGTCGAAACGCCCGGGGTGCCGCTCGGACTCGTTGATGTACAGCGGCGCCAGCAGCGCGATCGCGATGCCGATCGGCACATTGACGAAGAACACCCAGCGCCAGGACAGCCAGGAGGTCAGCATGCCGCCGAGCAGGAGCCCGATCGCGCCACCGGCCCCGGCCACGGCCGAGAACACTCCGAAGGCCCGGTTGCGCTCCGGGCCCTCCTTGAAGTTGGTGGCGATCAGCGCCAGTGCGGTCGGCGAGGCGATGGCGCCGCCCAGGCCCTGGAGCGCCCGGGCCGCCAGCAGCCAGGCCGAGGACTGCGCGACGCCGCCGAGCAGCGAGGCCAGGCTGAACACCAGCACGCCGACCATGAACACCCGCCGCCGCCCGAGGATGTCGCCGGCGCGCCCGCCGAGCAGCAGCAGCCCGCCGAAGGTGAGCGTGTAGGCGTTGATCACCCAGGACAGTTCGGTGGTGTTGAACCCCAGCGCCGACTGGATGTGCGGCAGCGCGATGTTCACGATCGTGATGTCGAGAACGACCATCAGCTGTGTCGCCGCGATGACGGTGAGAGCGATCCCCGGGTGCTGGCCCCGACGTGCGGTCGCGGGCGAAGCCTCGGCCAGGGCGCGCGAGGTGGCCATGGCGGTCCCCCAATGGGTTCGAGGGTGAACGGCGGGCAGGGGACGGATTCGTTCACCACTACCGACGGTATCCCCGGGGCATAGGGAACACAATCGTTCATTACGGACAATCGCGCGCGTCCCGGTCCGGTGTTCTTCCTGGCCGAGCCGACGGTGATCCGCACCCCTCCAGCTCGGCGGGTCTCAGGAAGCGGTACAGCGGCGACGAGGTCAGCTCCGGCGATCCCGGCTGCCCGGGAGAGCGGCTGATCCGCCTGGTTGTGCGCGGTGATCGCGTGTTCGACGGCCCGCAGGTCGGTGAGCAGCTCGGCGGTCTCGGGGACGGGTGTGCCGAAGGCTCGGCCGTCCCCGAGACGTGCCGCCCCCGGGTCTGCCGAGCGGCCGGTGAGCACCTCCAGGCCGGCCGCGTCGGCGGTTTCGACGGTGCGGATGGAGGAAGGCGCCTTCGTGCCCTTCGAGGCCGTCCGCATTGGCATCGCGGGCGGTGTGGGTCAGGTAGCGCCGGACCAGGCCTTCGGCCGTGGTGAGTTCGCGCTGGACGGCTTCGACGGTGCCGATCACCCACTACATCGTCGTGGATCTCGGCCCGCGCCTTGCGCAGCCGGGCCAGAACGTGTTCGTGCGAGCTGCCCCGCCGGGTCAGCCTGGTGTCCTGGTAGGTGACGGCGCGCCGCAGCACGTCGTCGTCGCACGGGAAGTGCACGTCGTCGAGTCGCAGTTGGGCGATGGTGACGCCGGGGAGGCCGGGACCTTCGCGCCCACTGTCTACCTCGGTCGCGCCCCGGCCGCGAGGAGTCAACTCGCCGAGGCCCTCAGCGGTGTCGGCGAGGACCGGGTCCGCCGGCGAGCGATCGATGCCGCCCTGCTCGCCGCCACCTGGCTGCGTACCGGGCACCTCGACCGGGCGTGCGCGGCCGGCCGGGACGCCGTCGCCTATGCCGCCAGGACAGGGTCAGGCCTGTGCATCGAGCGGGTGGCCGGCGTCCTGGCCGACCTGCGGGCCCACGACGACTACGCCCCGGCCCGGGAGCTTCGCGAGTTCGCCCGGGTCGTGCTGCCCGAGGCCGACGGCATGGCTGTCATGCTCTCGGGCGGCTCATGAGGCGGCGGTAGAAGTCGAGTTCGGCGCGGAGGGCCTGTTCCCGGGCGGCGGGCGCTGACAGGTAGTGGTCGCCGCCGTCCAGCAGCAGGCTGTCGTGGCCACCGCCGAGGGCGGCCAGGTCCTGGGCGAACTGCATGGCCTCCTTGGCGGACGTGATCGTGTCGGCGGTTCCGTGGATCGCCAGCACGGGACAACGGATCCGTTCCGGCGCCACCGCTCCGGCAGGCCCCCGCAGCACGGCCGCGTGGGGACGCTGGAACTCGGGGACGGACAGCTCCCACCGTGCGGGGTCGATGATCGCAGAGGTGGCCGTCGCGCCGGCGAACGGTCCGGGACGACTCGCTGCCTGGAGCGCCGTGTACCCACCGGCGCTCGCGCCGCTGATGAAGACCGCCCCGGGCAGCGCCACGCCGGCCGACCGCAGGTGCTCGGCCACCGCGGCACAGTCCTCGACGTCGTACTCGCCCCAGTGGCCGTGCAACGCCTGCCGGAACGCACGACCCCGGCCGGTGCTGCCCCGGTAGAGGACGTCGGCGACGGCGAATCCGTGACTGACGAAGAACTGGGTCGTCCAGTCCAGCCGCAGGGGCACATCGTCCGTCGGGCCGGGGTGTGCCCGCACCAGAAGCGACACAGGTGCTGCCGTCCCTGCAGGTCGGTGGAGCAGGAAGCTCACACGGTCGTCGCCACCCCGGGCGGCCTCCATCGACGGCGGGACGGGCGACCAGGGCGGGGCGGGCACGCACCCAGTGCCTATCGGGACAGCCGGGGCGTCGGCTTGCGCCGCGAGGTCGAGCGACCACAGACTCGGAGCGGACGAGGGGGTGGATCCGATCACGGCGAGTCGGCCGTCGTCGAGGCCGTTGCAGAAGCTCTGAAGGTGAGGCAGGTCGGCCGCGCGGGCTGCGGCGATCCGTCACGCTTCGTTACCACCGATTACGGGACAGAGTCGTTCGCTGGACATACCCGGCTCGCGGCACCTGGGACTGTTCGGATCATTGTCACCTGGGCGCGATACCGCGGTGCGTGGCCCCGCCTCGCAGCGGGGCCGGCGCTCTGCGGTGTTCTCAGGCCGTCACCGTCACCGTGGTGGTCTCGGGGTTGGTGCTGTTGCCCTGGTAGACGGTGTCGCCGCTGTAGACGGCGGTGATGGTGTGGGTGCCGGTGGTGCGGAAGGCGGTGACGGTCCCGGCCGCTGCGCAGTTGCCGAGGGAGAGGAACAGGCGTCCGGTGCCGAGGGTCGTGCCGGTGGTGGTGTCGGTGAACGTGACCGTGCCGGTCGGCCTGGTCGTGGCGGTCGTACTGGCCGGGCAGACGATGTCACTGAGCACGACCGGAGCGCCGACCCGGGTGCGGGAGGGCATCGCGGTCAGGGCCGTCTTCACGGGCTTGCCCGGGGTGGTGTAGCTGATGGTGATGCTCGGGGCGGCGCTGGTGGCGGTGGGGCCGGTGCCGCCGGCGGGGACGAGCGACGAGCCTCCGCCGCCTCCGCCCCCGCCGCCGCTCGGACTGATGAAGGGGTTGATGTTGCCGCCGCCGCCTCCGCCGTAGTAGCCGCCGCCGCCGGCACCGCCGGTCAGGGAGGCGCCCGGGCCGCCTCCGGTGCCGCCAGTACCGAGCGTGCCGGGCCCACCGCCGTAGAACCCGCCCCCGCCGGTGCCGCCGGCCCCGCCCTGGGTGGACGTCCCCGCCCCGCCGCCGTGTCCTCCGTTGCAGGTCGCGTCCGCGCCCGGCTGGCCGGCGTCTCCGCCCGGGCTTCCGGTGCACTGGCCGGCCCAGCCGGCTCCGCCGCCGCCCGCGGCCACGATGAGGCGGGAGTCGGTGGTGGTGAGGGGCGTGGTGCCGGGCTGGGTACGGACGTCGGAGGCGCCGCCGCCGCCTCCGCCGAAGTGGGTGCTGCCGCCGCCGTTGAAGCCGCCGGTGCACTGCGCGCTACCGGCGCACTGGGCGCCGCCGGTGGCGGTGCCGCCGACTTCGACGTAGAGGGTTTGTCCCCCGGAGAGCCCGGTGAGGGTGCCGGACACCTGGGCGCCACGGCCGCCGCCGACGCCGTTGTCCTCCACGCCGCCGGCCCCGCCGATCGCCGTGACGTCGACCTGCGTGACACCGCCGGGCACGGTGAACGTCTGCTCGGCGCCGGTGGAGGCGAACGTACAGGTGGTGGTGGGGCCGGACACGGTGCAGGTGCCCTGTGCGTGGGCGGGCGCGGGCAGCGCCAGCGGGGCGACGGCCGTAGCGCAGAACACGGCGGCCGCCACGGCCGCCACCCGGCTCCGACGCCCGGACGAACCGGCATGGTGCCCGTGCGTTGAGCTCGGCCGGTCGGCGACCTCCGACAGTGGGAATGTCACGATCAACTCCAGAAAAGGGAAGAGGTTCTCTCGGCGAGGGATCGCCTTCCGTCACTGTCGATCACACGGGCGGGGTCGCGGTTGCCCACCGAGCTGACACACCGCCGGTTCACACCGGCGGCCCCTGGCTAACCGTTCGGCAGCACCCGAGCCCGAAAGTGCGATCACAGCCCCGAAGGAAGCGCACGGGTGCCGGGCACGGACTCGTCACCAAGCGCTCAGCCCCGCCAACCGGGGCACTCGGTCACATCTGGTCAGCATCCCGGATCGGGAAGGTCTGTTGGGGGAGCTGGCGGGCGGTGGCCGGTCGGTGAAGGCTGAGCCGGACGGCGGCCGGGCGCAGGCCGAGGTCGGCGGCGAGCGCCTCGGGGGTGAGATCGGGTTCGCGCTGCAGGCGTTCGAGGACGGCTTGGCCGGCCCGGTTCTCGGTGGAGCACACGGTGCGGTAGGCAGCCAGGGCGCCGCCGCCGAGGGTGAACAGCCCTGCGGCGCACACCGCAGAACCGCTCCAGCCGCGGCGACGCGGACCTGTTCTCGCTCTGGATCAGGACGAAGGTCCGAGGGCGGCTGTACGGCTTGGAGTTCAGGGTCTGTTTCATCGCCGGCGAGCCCTGTGCCGACGCGGAAGTGCTTCGTGAACCGACGGACGCCGCCCGGCCGTTCATCGGCCCCGCCGGACCCATCGCGAGGGAGGCCCTGCCGGGTGCCCCGCGGCTGGCCGCGCACCCCCGACCTGGGGCGCCGCGGACCCCGCGACATCAAAACGTAACGTCTCCGTGAGAAGTCGTCGGGCGTAAAGTCTTCCCCAAGTCCAGCCCAATCTGGCATGTTTCCTTCAATTCCCGTGCGATCCCCCTCACGCACGGGCCGATTAGGAGGACACGTGTCACCCCTGATATCCCGGCGGCTCGGCCGCCCGGCCGCAGCCCTCGCCGTGCTCTCGGCCATGGCGCTCGCCACCCCCACCGCGTTCGCGACCGCTGCCACCACGACCACCACCCCCACCGTCTCCGGGGCCGTCTCCGCGCCCGCCGCCCAGGCCCCCGCCGCCCAGACCCCCGCCGTCGCGGGCACCGCGGCCGGCTGGGCCGCCGGCACCCGCGCCTACCTGGTGATCAGCGCCCCCGCCGACATCGCCGCCGCCAAGACCGCCGTCGCCGCCAAGGGCGGTACGGTCTTCGCGAGTTACGACGCGATCGGCGTCATCGTCGCCCACTCCACCAGCGCCGGCTTCGCCGCCGCGCTGCGGACCGTCACCGGCATCCAGCAGGTCGGCGCGACCCGCACCTCCGACGTGCCGGCCGACGCCTACAACCCGGCCCTGCCCGCCAACCCCGCCCAGGCGGCCACCACGCTCACCGAGTCCAACCGCTGGGACATGACCCAGATCAAGGCCGACCAGGCCTGGAACGTCACCACCGGCTCCCCGTCCGTCAAGGTCGGCGTGCTCGACACCGGCGTGGACGACCAGCACCAGGACCTCGCACCGAACTTCGACGCCGCCGACTCGGCCTCCTGCGCCTACGGCAAGCCCGACACCCGCACCGGCGCCTGGCGCGACGTGGACACCCACGGCACCCACGTCGCCGGCACCATCGCGGCCGCGAAGAACGGCAAGGGCGTCATCGGCGTCGCACCGGGCGTGAAGATCGCCTCGGTCCGGATCGCCGAGCCGACCAGCACCCTCTTCTACGCCGAGAACACCGTCTGCGGCTTCGTCTGGGCCGGCGACCACGGCTTCAAGGTCACCAACAACAGCTACTACACCGACCCCTGGCAGTTCAACTGCCCGAACGACCTCGACCAGGCGGCCATCATCGAGGGCGTCAAGCGCGCCCAGGAGTACGCCGAGGGCAAGGGCTCGCTGCAGGTCGCGGCGGCCGGCAACTCCGACTACGACCTGGCCAACAAGACCACCGACAGCGAGAGCCCGAACGACTCCACCAAGGTCACCCGGACCATCAGCAACGCCTGCCTCGACATCCCCACCGAACTCCCCGGCGTGGTGACCGTCGCTGCCACGGGCAGCGGCAGCGGCAAGGCCTCCTACTCCAACTTCGGCCAGGGCGTCATCGACGTCGCGGCGCCCGGCGGCGACGGCGCCACCGGCGTCTACTCGACCCTGCCCGGCGGCAAGTACGGCACCAAGAGCGGCACCTCGATGGCCTCCCCGCACGTCACCGGGGTGGCCGCGCTGATCGCGAGCACCAACCCGTCGCTCACCCCGGCGGACATCCGGGCCCGGCTGGCGAGCCAGGCCAACGACCTGGCCTGCCCCGCCTCCGACAGCCGCTGCACCGGCACCACCGCCGTCAACGGCTTCTTCGGCGAGGGCCAGGTCGACGCGCTGAAGGCGGTCGGCGGCGCCACCCAGCCCACCGGCACGTACTTCGAGAACACCGCCGACGTGGCGATCCCCGACAACACCACGGTGGAGAGCCCGATCACCGTCACCGGCGTCAGCGGCAACGCCCCGGCGGCGCTCAAGGTCGGCGTGGACATCAAGCACACCTACCGCGGCGACCTCGTCCTCTCCCTGGTCGCGCCCGACGGCACGGTCTACCTCCTGGAGGACTTCCCGAACAGCGACAGCACCGACAACGTCGCCAAGACCTACACCGTCAACGCCGCCGCGAGTGCGGCGAACGGCACCTGGAAGCTCCGGGTGAAGGACGGCGCCTCCGGCGACACCGGCACGATCGACGCCTGGAACCTCACCTTCTGAACCTGCTGAACCTTCTGAACCCTTTGGCCCCGCCGTTCCCCCCGGCCGCCCGACGCCCGAGCGCGTCGGGCGGCCGGATCGCGTGCGGGACGCCGACCACCGTGCGCTACTCCGCGACGAGCACCGCGACCCCCGTCACCCGGTCCGCGGTGAGGTCCGCGAGCGCCGCGTCCGCACGGCGCAGGGGGTAGCGGCTGACGTGGACCACCGGGCGGGCACGGGCCGCCTCCGCCAGGAAGGCCAGCCCGTCGGCCCGGGTGTTGGCGGTGACGCTGCGCAGGGAGCGCTCCTGGAACAGGTGCCGCTGGTAGTTCAGCGCCGGGATGTCGGTGAGGTGGATGCCGGCCACGGCGAGCGTGCCGCCGCGGTCCAGCGCGGTGAGGGCGACGGGCACGAGTTCGCCGACCGGTGCGAACAGGATCGCGGCGTCCAGCGGTTGCGGGGGCGGGTCGTAGGAGTCGCCGGCGAAGACGGCGCCGAGGTCCAGCGCCAGCCTCCGGGCCGCCGCGGCCCGGGTGAACACGGCCACCCGGGCGCCCCGGGCGAGCGCGACCTGGGCGGTCAGGTGCGCGGACGCGCCGAAGCCGTAGATGCCGAGCAGCCCGCCCGCCGGGAGTTCGGCCCGCTCCAGGGCCCGGTAGCCGATGATCCCGGCGCACAGCAGCGGGGCCAGCTCCTCGGCGGGCGGGCCCTCGGGCAGCCGGTAGGCGAAGCGGGCGTCCGCGGTGAGGTGCCCGGCGTAGCCGCCGTGCCGGTCCCAGCCGGTGTAGCGCGACGCGGGGCAGAGGTTCTCCCGCCCGCTGCGGCAGTACCCGCAGCTGCCGCAGGTCCGGGCCAGCCAGGCCACCCCGGCCCGGTCCCCGACGGCGAAGCCCTCGACCCCGGCCCCCGCCGCGAGCACGCGCCCGACCACCTCGTGCCCGGGCGTGCACCGGGCCAGCCTGGGGGAGAGGTCCCCCTCCGCGAGGTGCAGGTCGGTGCGGCACACCCCGCAGGCCTCCACCTCGACCAGGACCTCCTGCGGGCCGGGCGCGTCCAGCGGCCGCCGCTCCCGGACCAGTGGGCCCGGTCCCGGCCCGCCGACCGGCCCGGGGCGCTCCACCGCCCAGGCCCAGGTCTCCGCCGGTAGGGGTTGCGTGCTGCTCATCGCCGTCTCCTGCCGCTCGGCTTGCGGGGTCGGTGCGCGTCCGGGGTCAAGTTTCCCGCTCCGCGGCGGCCGCCGCGTGCTCGACGGCGGAGAAGCCGTCCGGGGAAGGTGGCGATCCGGTCAGCCCCAGTACCCCGTGTGCACGGCGGTGGCCTCCTCGAAGAGGTGCGGGCCGGAGACCTCCACGGTGCCGCCGCCGGCTGCGAAGACCTGGCGGCAGGGCAGGTCGAGCACCGGCTCGTCCGGGTCCACTCCCGCGATGGCGTTCAGCTCGGTGGCGGCGAGCGCGTAGACGACCTTCCGGATGCCGCTCCAGTGGATCGCGCCGGCGCACATCGCGCACGGCTCGGCGCTGCTGTAGAGGACGGTCGCGGAGAGCTGGTGCGGGGCCAGGGTGCGGCAGGCCTGGCGGACCAGGTTGGTCTCCGCGTGCGCCGTGACGTCGTGGTCGGTCAGCACGCTGTTCTCGGCCGTGAGCAGGACGCCTCCGGACGCGTCGGTCAGCAGCGCGCCGAAGGGGTGGTTGCCGTGGGCGCGGGCGGAGGCGGCGAGTTCGATGGCCGCGAGCAGGTGCGGGCGGGTGAGGTCGGTCATCGGCGTACTCCTCGGGGGCGGACCGGACGGGGTGACGGGGACGGGGCGTACGGGGTGCACGCGGTGGCGGTGCGCGCGGTGGCGGTCCGTGCGGTGCCACTACTTCGCCAGGAAGGCGAGCAGCGCCGCGTTGACCTCCTCGGCATGGGTCCAGAGCAGGCCGTGCGGCGCGCCCTCGACCTCCACGTACTCGGCGGAGGGCAGCGCCCGGTGGAAGGGGCGCCCGGTGCTGTCGATCGGCAGGATGCGGTCGGCGGTCCCGTGCAGGATCAGGGCAGGCACGTCGATGCGCGGGATGTCGGCCCGGAAGTCCGTGTACCAGGTGGACGGCGCGGCGGCGGCGGCGAAGAAGCCGCCGCTCGTCGCGACGTTCCAGCTGTTGCGGACGGCCTCCGCGCTGATCCTGCTCCCGAGGTTCTCGTCGAGGTTGTAGAAGTCCCGGTAGAAGGCGGTGTAGTAGGCGTACCGGTCGGCCTTCACGGCGGCGACGATGCCGTCGAAGAAGTCCTTCGGACCGGCCCCCTCAGGGTTGTCGTCGGTCTTCAGCAGGCAGGGCTCCAGGGAGCCCAGGAAGGCGACCTTGGCGATGCGGCCGGAGCCGTACCGGGACACGTAGCGGGCGACCTCCCCGGTGCCCATCGAGAAGCCGACCAGCACGGCGTCCCGCAGGTCGAGGGTCTCCAGCACGGTGTGGAGGTCGGCGGCGAAGGTGTCGTAGTCGTAGCCGGTGGTGGGCTGGGAGGACTGTCCGAAGCCGCGCCGGTCGTAGGTGATCACCCGGTGCCCGGCGTCCAGCAGCGCGGCGCTCTGCCGCTCCCAGGAGTGCCCGTCGAGCGGGAACCCGTGGATGAGGACGACCGGCTGCCCGGAGCCGTGGTCCTCGTAGTAGAGGTCGATGGGGGTGGAGTTCTCCTGGCCGACGGTGATGTACGGCATGGTGTCCGGTGTTCCTCTCGTCATGGGGCCCGGACGATGACCACGGGGCAGGCGGCGTGCTGCGCGCAGTGGGTGCTCACCGAGCCGAGCAGGGTACGGGTGAAGCCGCCGCGGCCGTGGCTGCCGACCACCAGCAGCTCGGCGCCCCGGGCCGCGTCCAGGAGGACGTCGGAGGGGTCGCCCATGACCATCGTCTGGCGGACCCGCACCCGGGAGTCCTCGCCGAGCACGGTGTGCAGCTCCTCGGCGAACCGCCGCTCGGCCAGCTCCCGGTCGAAGGCGCTGTCGACCACGGGCGCCGACCAGCCGAAGTGGCTCGGGGGTTCCCAGGCGCCGACCGCGTCCACCACGCCGCCGATCAGCGTGGCGTGCCGGGCCGCCCAGCGCAGCGCGGCGTACGACGACGGCGAGCCGTCGACGCCGACCACGACGCGGGGAGCGGAGTCGTTCGCGTTCATCTGCACCGTCCCTGGCCGGCCGTCCTGCGGATCGTCGCCCCCCGACCACGGTGCTGGCCGCCGGACGGCGCCGCCACCACGGCCCGGCACCCGGGTGACGGCCGACGGCCGGGCGGGTACCGTCGGTGGCCGCCGAGCGCCCGTGACCGGGGCGCGGCCGCGGTGGGAGCGGGGGAGGACGGGTGCGAGTCGAACACGCGGTGCCGGGCCCGGCGCTGAGGCCCTGGATCGACCGTTACTGGTGGTACCGGGCAGGCCCCGGCGAACTGCCCCGGCTGCTGCCCGGAACGGGTGCCGAGCTGTGGATCCACTGGGCCGGCGGGGTCCACCTGGACGACGGGGCCGGGCCGGTGCCGCTGCCCGCCGCGCACCTGGTCTGCCTCCGCGGGGCCCGCTGGGAGCCGGTCTCGCGGGAGGCGGGCGGCTTCGTGGCGGTGCGGTTCCGGGCCGGCGCCCTGCGGCACTTCCTGGCGCCGGGGGTCGACGAGGTGGCCGACCGGGTGGTGAGTGCCGCCGAGGTCTGGGGGCCGCCGGCCCGGCGGATGGCCGAGCAGGTGTGTCTGGCGTCCGGGCCGGCGGAGCAGGCGGCGGTCCTCGACCGGGCGCTCGCCGAGCTGCTCGCCGCCCACCACCGGGCCGACCCGTGGCTGGACGCCGCGGTGCGGCTCGTCCACCGGCGTCCCGGCGAGGTGCGGGTGGACGCGCTGGCCGAGCACCTCGGGGTCACCGTCCGCCGGTTGCAGCGGGCGTTCCCGGCGGCGGTGGGCGCGGGTCCGAAGGCGTTCCAGCGGGTGGCCCGGTTCCAGCGGCTCACCCGTACGCTGCTGCTGTCCGGCGAACGCCGTTACCTGCCAGGGGCGTTGGCGGCGGGCTACTACGACCAGGCGCATGTCGTCCGGGAGTTCCGGCACTTCACCGGCCGGCCCCCGACGGCCCTGCTGGGGCAGGGCCTGTCGCATTTCTACTATGAGCGGCTGCCCGCTCCCCGTCAGGCTGGGCCCTGACCGGAGGAACCGACGGAGAGCGGACGTGCGATGACCATGGTGGTGGCGATCCTGCAGGCCAGGACCGGACGGGAGGAGGCCCTCGCGGCCGCCCTGCGCGAGGTCGCGGAGCGCACCCGGGAGGAACCGGGGGCGCTCGCCTACGCGGTGGGCCGCCAGGAGGGCGGCGGCCGGTTCCTGGTCACGGAGCGGTACGCCGACCGCCGGGCGCGCGAGGCCCACTTAGGCCCTCTCTTTCGGATCACGCCAGGCGGTCGCCGCCGGAGCACGCACCTCGCCGGCTTGTCGTCGGTCGCCGATGCTCCGCATGGACTCCCTCCTCCGCACCGCCGATGCACGCACTCCAACGACGCCCACTGGTCCGACGTGATCCGAAAGAGAGGGCCTCGCCTCCTCCTACGTGACCGACCTGCTGGCGCGCTTCCCGGAACTCCTGGCGGACGAGCCGCAGGTCGAGTTCACCGACGTGGTGACGGCCTTCGCCCGGTGACCGCCCGCAGGCCCGCGTGCGCCCGGTACGGCCTCAGGCCCGGACGCCCAGCTGGGCCAGCAGGGTCGCGTTGTCCTCGATGTGCCAGTCCTCGGTGATCCGGTCGGTCCCGACGTGCTGGATGTCGATGGCGTTGAACTCGATGTCCTGGCCCTGCCCCCGCACGCCGTCGAAGGTGCCGGTGAAGTGGCCGCGGAAGACCAGTCGGGCGGTGATCCTGTCACCGCTGATCAGGAGGTCGGACAGCTCGCAGGTCAGGTCCGGCACCGCGGCGCGGAAGTTCTTCGAGGCGAAGGCCGGCCCGGCGGGGCCCTGCGGGCGGCCCGGCGGCAGCGTGTTGTCCCGGAACTGCCGGCTGATCGCCGCGTCCAGGTACCGCTGCTGCCCGGTGTTCCAGAACGTGTACAACTGCTGTGCCAGGTGGACCTCCTGGGCGGCGCGCCGGGCGCCGATCGAGCGGTCCGCGGTGAGCGCCTTCGGCTGGACGAGGCCGGGCGAACGGTCGATCAGGCGCTGCGGCCAGTCGCGTGCGGAGTCGTGGTGGCCGCTGTCGTGGACGGGGGCGGCCGCGGCGGTGCCGCCCGCCAGGCCGGCCGCCGCCGCGAGGACGGCGGCGGTACGGATCAGGGTGCGCGAGCGCATGGGAACAGCTCCTCGGTTCGGGGGGGGCACGCCGGCGGTTCCGGGCGTGCGGGGGTGGTCGGCCGGTCGGGAGCTCCGGCCGGCCGGGGTGGGGGAGTCATGCCGCCGACGGCGGTCCGGCGGTCCGGCGGTCCGGTAGCCCGGTAGCCAGGCGGCCCGGCGGGTCAGGCGAGTCGGCCGCCGCCGTCGACGTGCAGCACCGTGCCGGTGACGTACGGGTTGTCGATGGCGTAGCGGACGGCCTTGACCAGGTCCTCCGGGGTGCCGACGCGCCGGGCCGGGTTGCGCTCGGCGACCCCGCGCAGGAACGCGTCCTTGTCGGCGCCCAGGCCGTCCCAGGAGCCGGTGTCGACGATGCCGGGGGAGACGGCGTTGACCCGGACCGGCGCGATCTCCACCGCCAGCGCCTGCACCAGGAAGGCCAGCGCGCCGTTGGTGGTGGCCATCACCGTGCGCGCGGGCGCCGGGCGCCACGCGGCCACACCGGAGAAGAAGGTGAACGAGCCGCTCTCGGAGACCTGCCCGACCAGGTGCTTGGCCAGCAGCAGCGGGCCGATCACCTTCGCCGCGAACGCCCGCTGCACGTCGGCCGCTTCGAGCTCCCGCAGCGGGCCGTTGGCCGGCATCGCGGCGGTCGAGACCAGGTGGTCGAAGCGGCCGGCCCGGGCGGCGAAGGCGGCGATCGACGCCTCGTCGGCGATGTCCAGGGCGATCACCTCGGACGGTCCGGACAGCTCGCCGGCCGTCCACTCCAGCTTGCGGGGGTCGGGGCCGGCCAGCACCAGGGAGGCGCCGGCCGCCGAGGCGGACTTGGCGACGGCCTGCCCGGTGCGCGAACCGGCACCGACCACGACGAGCCGCTGCCCCCGGAGGGAGGTGGTGTAGGACATGGTGGAACTCCTTCGGATGATCGGGGAACGGGCCGCCCGCTGCTTCCCGCGGCGGCCGCAGCACGACCCTCTCCCGACCAGCAATGATGAGTCCAAGGCTTGTTTTCTACCTCGGCGATAAAATCCGTTCATGGCAACGCCGACGCTCAGACAGCTCGAATACCTGGCCACCGTGGTCGACACCGGATCGTTCACCCGTGCGGCGGAACAGCTGCACGTCACCCAGCCCGCGCTGTCCCACCAGATCCGCGCCCTGGAGGGCGCCCTCGGCGGCCCGCTGCTGGAGCGCCTGCCGCGCTCGGTGCGGCTCACCCCGATGGGCCGGGCGGTCCTGCCGCACGCCCGCGCCGCACTCGCCGAGGCCGAGCGGCTGCAGGCGGCGGCCCGCCGTTCGGCCGGCCTGGAGGAGGGCGAACTGGAGGTCGCCGTCGTCTACTCCGTCAGCCTCGGCATCCTGCCGCCCGTGCTGCGGGAGTGGCGCCGCCGCCACCCCGGCGTGCGGATCCGGCTGCGCGAGTACCCCCACACCGACGCGCTCCGGGAGGCCATGGCCGCGGGCCGCGCCGACCTCGCCATCGGCCCGGTGCCGAGCGGCTGGGAGGGGCCGATCCGGGAGCTCGGCGTCGAGGAGTTCACCGTCGTCCTGCCCGCCGACGACCCGCTGGCCGAACGCCCCGCCGGGACCGTCGCCCTCACCGAACTCGCCGACCGCGACTGGGTCCACTACGCCCCCGACAACGGCCTCGCCGACCTGCTCGACCAGGTTTGCGCCCGGGCGGGCTTCCACCCCCGGGCGGCGGTCCGCGCCGAACAGACCTCGGCCGCCCCGCTGCTGGCCGCGGCCGGGCTCGGCCCCGCCCTGGTGCCCGCCAACATCGTCCCGGCCCAGTTCGAGGGCGCCCTGCTGCGCCCGGACCCGCCGATCCTGCGGACCCTCACCGCCTACACCCGCACCCGCCCCGATCCGCTCACCGTGGCCTTCGCCGACCTGCTGGCCCGTCAGGCCCGGGTCGGCCCCGTGGTCTCCGGCCGGTCGGCCGAGGCCGACGGGGCGCGCACCTGAGGCCCGACCCCGGCGGTGGAACGCGCACCCGAGGTCCGATCGGGCGCCGTGGCGCGTCAGCGCGCGGCGGCGCCGCCGACCGGCTCGTGCTCGTCGTCCGCGTCCTGCGGGTCGACGGCGTCGCTGAGCCCCAGGCGCAGGTGCTCGATGTGGTAGACGGCCTGGTCGAGCAGCGCGGCGACGTGGTTGTCGTAGAGCGCGTAGACGACCTGCCGGCCGTTGCGGCGGCCGATGACCAGGCCGAGGTTGCGCAGCAGGCGCAGCTGGTGGGAGCAGGCGGACTGCTCCAGGCCGACCTCGGCGGCGAGTTCGGTGGCCGCGCAGGGGCCTTCGCGCAGCCGGGAGAGGATCAGCAGCCGGGAGGGCGTGGCGAGGGCTTGCAGGGTGGTGGCCACCCGGGCAGCGCTGGTCGCGTCCAGGCGCGTGTGCGGGACGGCGGTGGCGGGGGTGGCTCCATGACCCATGCGGGCCATCCTACAACTCATAGATGAACGAGCCTTCATATGTTCATGTATCGTGAACGAGTCAACGGCCCCGCCCTGCCCAGGCCTGCCCGAAGGGTCCCCCCGCCATGTCCACCACCACCCTGACCGGGCGTTCCGCGCCCCCGGCCGCGCCACGCCCGGACACCGCGCCGAGACGGCGCACCCGGGTGCTGTCGCTGCCCGAGGCCCGCTGGGCCGCCGCCGCGACGGTGCTCTTCCTGATCGCACTGCCGCTCCAGCTGACCGGCGCCCCCGCCTGGGCCTGGGGCCCGCTGTACGCCCTCGCGTACGCCACCGGCGGCTGGGAGCCCGCCTGGGCCGGGCTCCAGGCACTGCGGGAGAAGACCCTCGACGTCGACCTGCTGATGATCGTGGCCGCGCTCGGCGCCGCCGCCGTCGGGCAGGTCATGGACGGCGCGCTGCTGATCGTCATCTTCGCCACCTCCGGCGCCCTGGAGGCGCTGGCCACCGCCCGTACCGCCGACTCGGTGCGCGGACTGCTCGACCTCGCCCCGGCCACCGCCACCCGGCTGCTGCCCGACGGCGGCGAGGAGACCGTGCCCACGGAGGAGCTCGCCGTCGGCGACACCGTGCTGGTGCGGCCCGGTGAGCGGATCGGTGCCGACGGGCGGGTGCTCGACGGCGCGAGCGAGGTGGACCAGGCCACCATCACCGGCGAGCCGCTGCCCGTCGTCAAGGAGACCGGGGACGAGGTGTTCGCCGGGACCCTCAACGGCACCGGGGCGCTGCGGCTGCGGGTCGAGCGGGACGCCTCGGACACCGTGATCGCCCGGATCGTCCAGCTGGTCGAGGAGGCCTCCGGGACCAAGGCGCCCACCCAGCTGTTCATCGAGAAGGTCGAGCAGCGCTACTCGCTCGGCATGGTGGCCGCCACCCTCGCGGTCTTCGCGGTCCCGCTGGCCTTCGGCGCGGCCTTCATCGGCTCGCTGCTCCGGGCGATGACCTTCATGATCGTCGCCTCCCCGTGCGCGGTGGTGCTGGCCACCATGCCGCCCCTGCTCTCCGCCATCGCCAACGCCGGACGGCACGGCGTCCTGATCAAGTCCGCCGTCGTGATGGAGCGTCTGGGCCAGGTCGACGCCGTCGCACTGGACAAGACCGGCACCCTCACCGAGGGCACTCCGCGCCTCACCGACCTCCGGCCGCTCACCGGCTCCGGCCTCTCCGAGGAACGGCTGCTGGCGCTGGCGGCCGCGGCCGAGCACCCCAGCGAGCACCCGCTGGCCCGCGCCGTCGTCGACGCCGCCCGCACCCGCGGCCTGACCCCGGCCGCCGCCGAGGACTTCACCTCCACCCCCGGCGTCGGGGTCACCGCCACCGTCGACGGCCGGGTCCTGGCGGTCGGCGCGCCGGCCCGGCTGATCCTGGAACGCACCGACGCCGCCTCCGTCGAAGCCGCCGCGCTGGCCGCGGAGTTGGAGGAGGGCGGGCGCACCGCCGTCCTGGTCGAGGCGGACGGCGTCCCGGTCGGCGTGCTCGGCCTCGCCGACCGGCTGCGCCCGGACGCCGCCGCCACCGTCGCGTCCCTCCGGGCGCTGACCGGCACCGCGCCGATGCTGCTCACCGGCGACAACCCGCGCGCCGCCGCCCACTTGGCCGCCGAGGTCGGCATCGCCGACGTCCGGGCCGGACTGCTGCCGCAGGACAAGGTCGCCGCCGTCCGGGAGCGGGAGGCGGCCGGACGCAAGGTGCTGGTGATCGGCGACGGCGTCAACGACGCGCCCGCGCTGGCCGCCGCCCACACCGGCGTCGCGATGGGCCGGGCCGGCTCCGACCTCGCCCTGGAGACCGCCGACGCGGTGATCGTCCGCGACGAACTCGCCACCGTCCCGGCCGTGGTGGCGCTCTCCCGGCGGGCCCGCTCCTTCGTGGTGCAGAACCTGGTGATCGCCTCGGCGTTCATCACCGTCCTGGTGGTCTGGGACCTGGTCGCCACCCTCCCGCTGCCGCTGGGCGTGCTCGGCCACGAGGGCTCGACCGTCATCGTCGGCCTCAACGGCCTGCGGCTGCTGCGCGAGAGCGCCTGGACCGGGGCCCGGGGTTGGCGGGAGACCCTCGACTGAACGGTTCTGCGCGGAACTTCAACGACGGGCGGGGTCCGATCGGTCGGACCCCGCCCCTCGCGCGCACGCCGTCGCCGGACGGTGGCCGCCGGGCCGAAACGGTTGGGGCCATGAGGCTGTTCGCATGAAACTTTCGAGGCGTCACCGCTGCTCCGTGCGGCGTCGACAGCGGTTCTCCTACAGTGGCGCTGCCCGCCGCGCCACCCGGGTGCGGATTCCACCCTTCAGGCCAACTTCCCTTTTCCGTTGGCCGGTTCGAGGAGCACCCTCATGACCAATTACCCACCGGAGACGCTACTGAAGGGCACTCCGGCTCCGAAGCCCCATTCGATCACCCTGGGCCCTGACGGCTACCTGTGGGTGACGACGCACAACAAGAGGCTCATGCAGGTGAATCCGGATGATCCCGGAGCCCAGGACAACAAGGAGACGGCGGGTCAGCTCTCGGCGGGCATCGTGATGGTTCCGGAGGGAGGGAACGTCATCTGGTATGCCTCGCCCGCCCACGAGCAGGACTATGATCCCATCTACGAATGGGACGTCGTGAAGTGCGGCGAGATCGGCCAGCACAAGCTCGACGACGACGCCCGGGCCCAGACCCTCACCTGGGCGGTGCTGACCAAGGAAGTGAAGAAGCTCAGCGCGACCATCGACGGCAGCGGGGAATACCTCGACGAGGTCCCCTACGCCTGGAGCCCGTCTGTTGTCCCGGATCCGGGGGAAAACTACAACACCCCGATCTACTACGTGTTCTTCGCCGAGCCGGTCCACCGCCGGGTCGGCTTCGTCAAGGTGGGGGATCCCGGCCAGCCCAGCACCCACCAGCTTCCGAACGGGGACGAATTCGACACCTGGCTCTGGTCGGTGGCCGTCAGCGTGGACAAGACGGTCAACAACTATACCTACTGGGCCACCGGCCAGGTGTCCACGACGGGCAATTTCCTGCGGAAGAAGAACGGCCTCTACACCTTCACCCCCGGGCAGTCCGGCAAGCCCTGGCAGCGCATTCCACTTCCGGACCCGGATCCGAACCAGAACTCGCAGGTTCCCATCCACGTCATCACCGACTCCACGGCTGTCTGGGTGGGTACGCGAAACCCGAACCGCGTGTGCCGGTACGACATCTCCGACGGATCGTGGACCTCCTCGAAGACCCTGGACCACGAACCCCGTCAGCTGGCCTTCGGGCCGGACGGCAACATCTGGGCCGCGGCCGCCGGCGCCATCTACTGCTTCAAGAAGGACCTGGGCGTCAGTACTCTGCCGAGCCCCGATCTGGACAAGGGAAGTGAGGCCGAAGGCCTGTTCGTCGATGCCGAGAAGAAGCAACTGTGGTTCACCGACCCGGCGAAGTGCTCGATTGGTCAGTATGCGATCAAAGTCGCCACCGCCGCTGCGGAACTCGTGGAGATCAAAGAAGGCGCCGCCACCACGGCCGGCAAGAACAAGGTCGTCGACATCCCCATGATCGCCCAGTACGTCATCGACGGGCATGACACCCCGGGGATCCCCATCACCTGCAGCATCGACAAAGCCAGTGGCGCCACGTTCGTCCAGGGCAGCGGCGGCCTCGTGCGAGTCGTCCACACCAACCAGCGGGGTGTCGCCCTCTTCCCGAAGATCACCACCGGAACCAAGGACGTCACGCTCATCATGCAGTACTCGGCAGCCGAGAAGGCGGTCTCGAAGACCCTCACGGTGAAGTCCTGATGGCCGCCAACGCCCACAGCCTCACCAAATCGGCTCACCCCGCCGCGATCGCCTATCACCCGGGGGACGGGACGATCTGGTTCGTCACGCCCGACGCGGAGTTCGGCTCCTTCGCCCCTTCCGGTCTCTTCGAGAGCCAGCTCTTCGCCCCGATGCAGACCGACAGGAAGGCCGGAACCCTGGCCTTGGCCGACGGTCTGGCCTGGACGTACGCCACCGATGCCGAAGCCGGCTACGTCGTCACCTGTACCGCCGAGGGCGCCTACACGGACCGGAAGAAGCTCGAACCGGCGCATGCCGTGGCCATGGCCGTCGGCGTGAACAACCACGGTGAGGCGCGGGTCGTCTGCACCCGCGAGGGAAGGCGCGACCTCGTCCTCGCCGACACCGGCAAGGTCGCCACCTCCGAGCCCCACACCCATCCGCTGTACGGGCTCGCCATCGGCACGAAGACCCCCGCCACGTACTGGCTGAGCTGCCCCGAGGCCAAGACCGTGGTCAGCTACGACGCCGCGACGGGGAAGTTCGACGGCTCGCCCGTCACCCTCCCGGACGACGTGGTGCCGCAGCACCTGGCGATCACGGAGACCGGCGGCGACTTCCTGTGGATCGCGACGCAGCAGTCCACGATCCTGCGCCACGACCTGCACGACGGGTCCTTCCTGCCCGTCGACACCGGGAAGGTGGTGGACCGGCTCTTCCCGATGGCCGACGGAAGCCTGTGGTTCACCATGCCGTCCGCGGACGCGGTGGGTTACGTCCTGCCGGGGCGGACGGAGGCGAAGTACGTCCCCTTCGACACCGGCACCCGCCCGTCGGGGATCGCCGCGGACGGGCACGGCGTTCTGTGGGTGGGGCTGGAGGGCACGAGCGAGATGGCGTCCCTGTCCAAGTACCGGATGACCGTCCTGTCGGGCGAGTACCAGAGCGTGCCGGTCGGCGGGACGTTCCCGGACCGGCTGTCCGTCAGGGTCACCGCCCTCGACGGCACCGGGCACCCCGGGGCCACGGTGACGTTCACCGTACGGGACGACCAGGCGCGGTTCCCCGGTGACAAGGCCACCGCCACCGCGACCACGGGCGCGGACGGCAGGGCGACCAGTCCTCCGCTGACGGCGAGGAAAGCGGGGCCGAAACCCTGCGACGTGGTCGCCGAATGGAAGGACGAGGGCCTGCTCGTCCCGTTCAGCGGCATCACCGTGCGCCCCGAGGCCGGACCGGTCGACCACGTCGTCTACCTCTCGGGAGCGGGCCAGTCGGCGCTGCCCGGAGAGGACTTCCCCGAGCCGCTCCGGGTGCAGGCGGTCGACGCCTTCGGCACCCCGGTTCCGAAGACGGACGTGGTCTTCCGCGTGACGGACGACATGGTCTCCTTCGGCGGGAGCGCGACCGCGGTGGTCCGCAGTGGCACCGACGGGGTGGTCGAATCACCCGTGCTGACCGCGGGCGACGAAGCGGGACGAGCGGTCGTCGAGGTGTGGGCGACGAAGGCCGCCGCCGGTGTCGTCGTGCACGAGTACGTCCGTGACCTCGTCCACTGACCCCGCACCGCCCCGCGCCGGGCGGGGACGGAGCCCCGAGTCCCGGGAGGGACCATGACGCGCACGGACACCGGGCTGCGCACCGCATTCGACTTCGAACTGCCGCACGGTTACGTCGGGCCGGACGGCCGGGTCCACCGCCGGGGCCGGATGCGGATGGCCACGGCCCGCGACGAGCTGGCCCCCCTCGTGGACCAGCGGGTCCGGGAGAACCCGGCCTACCTCGGCATCGTGCTGCTCAGCCTGGTCGTCACCCGGCTCGGCGACCTGACGGACATCCACGCCGGAGTGGTGGAGGAGCTCTTCGCCGCCGACCTGGCCTACCTCCAGGACCTCTACCAGGAGATCAACGGCGTCGGCCCCGACCACCGGGCGGTGGCCTGTCCCTCGTGCGGTGCCCACTTCGCGGTGCGCGAACCGGCCCCTGGCGGGCGCCTGGGGGAACCGTGAGGCGCTCGGAGCGCCGGACCCGGGAGGAAATCGCCTACCTCGCCCACCACTTCCACTGGTCGTACACGGACCTCGTCGGCCTCACCCATGGCGAACGGCTGTCGTGGGTGGCCGAGGCCGTCCGGATCAACACCTCGGCGATCGGGCGGGGAGCACCACCGTGGGGCGGCTGAGGCGGGCGCTCTCAAGTCTGCTGGGACAGCTGCCGGAAGCGGCCCGTCCGGTGGCGGCGGCCATGCCGCCCCCGGGCGGGGACCGGGGCGCCCCCGAAGGCCCCCCGCTGGTCCGGGCCCTCCCGGTGCCGGTGACCGACCCGGTGTCCTTCCGGGACGGCCTGGCGGCCTGGCGGCCCGCACCGCTGGTCACCGCGGCCTCGGCGCTGCTTCCGCGAGCCGTGCCGGTGTGCGTCCGGCGGTCCACGCTGCCGTTCGCGGGCTCCGAGGCGGTGGCGGGGGACGGGTGGCCGCAGGACCTGGTGCCGGCCGCCCCGTACGTCGATGTCGTGCCGGGGAGCGCGGAGTACGTACCGTCCCCGGCGGCGGCCGGGGACGGTACGTCGGCGCCCGCCCGCGCCGGTGCGCTGCCCGCTGCCCGGCCCGGTGGCGGGAATCCGGTCCGTGCGGCGCTGCGGTCGGTGGGGGACCGCCTGCGCCGCCGGGACGTACCGAGGTCCGGGGCCGGTGCCGCCGACCGGCCGACGACCGGTGGCCGAAGGCCCAGGGGGTTTCCCCGGGTGGTACAGGCCCCCGTTCCCGACGCCCCCGCACCGCCAGCCCACCGACCCGTGGGCCGTGGAGCGCCGAGGAAGCGCCGGATCCTCCCGCCAGCCTGGTTCCCGCCGTCGACACGCCGTCCACGCCCGGCCGCTCCCGGGCCCGTCCCTCCGGAGCCGGCCCGACCGGCATCGTCCGGACGGGCCGCACCGCCGCGGCCGGTGTCGCCGGTCCTGCCGGAGCGGAACCCGGCGGTGCGGTCGACCGTCGCGGGGCCGACGGAACCTCCCTCGACGCTCGGCCAGGCCAGCGGCCCCGCCCAGCCCATCACCCCCCGGCCCGTCACTTCCCCGCCCGGAGGCGGGGCCCGGAGCGCCCGCCCCCGTGCCGACGGGCGGGAGCGGGAAGGGCCGGACCCAGGGCTCCCGCTTGCCCCGGTTGCCGGGCCCAGACCGGTCCGTGGCGCGGACACCGTCCGGACGGCCGCGCCCGAACCGCCTCCGACCGGCAGCCTGCCACCGTCGCAGGAGCGTGCCCCCGCACCCGGCACCCGGCCGGCGCCGCTGCCGGTTCCCCCTGCCGTCCGTTCCGGCGGTGCACCCCCGACTGACGCCCCGACACCGCGCCCGGCGCCGCCCCGAAACCGTCCGGCGGACCGTGAGCACGGACCCGGACGCGACCTGACCGGCCGTCCGTCCCTGCCGCCCGGCGCGGCGGCCGCCGTCGGAGCGCCGATGGACCGCCTGCCCCTGACCGCGGTCCCCTTCTCCCCGGCCCGCACGGCGCATCAACCTCCGGCCACGGACGCCCCGTGGCAGCACCTCACGGGCGACACCCCGTCCGGTGCTCCACCGAGCCCCCCGGACCGGCAGTCGTACGCCGCGCCCGGCCCGGGCCCCTTCCACGCCGCCGCGGCGGTCCACCCGGCGGCCACGGCGGGGCCGCCCCCCGGTCACGGACCGGTGGCCGACCGCACCGACCTCCTCGCGGCTCCCGCCGCTGTGCCGAGGAGTCGTCCCGACCGTCCCGACCGGCCTGATCCGGCGCGGGAACGGTCTCCCGGCGGACCTCCCGGCAGTCCTTCCGCCGCCGCGCCGCCCGTGTCCGGGGCCCTGGTCGCCGAGGTGGTCAGGCGCGTCGTCCAGGTCCACGCGGACGTCCTGGCAGGGCTGTCGTCCGGCCACGGGGAGGGCCGGCGCCCGTGGTCCGTACCGCCGGGCGGACATCTGCCCTGGGGCGGTGACCGCCCCCCGCGGTGAACCGTCCCGCCCCGTCCGGCCCACGTACCGGCCCAGCCCGAGTCCCGCCCCAGCCCCGCCGACGCCCCGGAGCCCCTGCCATGAGCGACCAGCCGTTCGCCGTCACGTCCCTCTTCCAGCTCTCCATCGGCGACCACGCCCTCGGGTCGTTCACCTCCTGCGACGGCCTGGGCTGCGCCATGGACATCGAGGAGCGGGCTGAGGGCGGTGAGAACGGTCGCGTCTGGCACCTCCCGACCCGGCTGCGGTACACCAACGTGGTGCTGGGCCGGCCCCTGAACCGCCAGACCACGCTGGTGTGGGCGTGGCTGCAGCTCCAGGTCCTCCAACCGGTCCGGATGCGCGGCCAGATCGTCGCGCTCGGCCCGGACCGTCGGCCCCTGGTGCGGTGGGTGCTGGACGGTGTGCTGCCGGTCCGCTGGAACGGCCCCTCGTTCACCGTCGACGCGTCGGAGCCGGCCAGGGAGACCCTGGAGATCGCCCACGACGGGTTCCTGGAAGTCACCGTCTGACCCCGCCCCCCGCCGACCTATTGCCGAAGGGAGACCCATGCCCGCCCTGCCGCTGTCGGGTACGCCCGTCCGTGCCGTCCTGGTGATCTACGATCCGCCGGCCGACGAGGGGAATTCCGTCGGACGTGAGCGCGACCGGATCACCCTGCAGTTCAACCCGGACCGCGTGTCGCTCGACAAGCAGGCCCACTGGGACCGCAGCGCTCCCTCGAACGCCCCCGCCGGCAGCCCGCAGTTCGTGTACTCCGAGCCGCGGACCATGACCCTGGAGGTGTTCCTCGACGCCCCGGGGCCCGGGGGCGGGGTGGAGAAGGCGACGGAGAAGCTGCTGGGCTGCTGCACCCCGGCGGCCCAGCCCGCGGCGACGGACACCGCGTCGGCGCCCTGGGTGCGCCTGGAGTGGGGGCACGGACGCAGTACGGCGTTCCTCGCCCTGGTCACCCGGGTCGGCGTGACGTACACGCGCTTCTCCACCGACGGCAGGCCGCTGCGTGCCGAGTGCTCGCTCGTCCTGGAGGAGGTCGGCGGCCGCACCCCGCGGCAGAACCCGACGTCGGGCGGGGACGGCCCGGTCGCCACCCACCGTCTGGTGGCCGGGGACAGCCTGGCCAGCCTGGCGTGGCACACCTACGGCGACGCCACCTGCTGGCGGGCCATCGCCCGGGCCAACGGGATCGACGACCCGGACCGCATCCCCGTGGGTACGGTGCTCGCCCTGCCGGTCCTGGACACCACGACGGACGCGGCGGCGGACGGGGGCGAGGCCCGGTGACCAGGAGCCACCAGGCGCGCCCGCTGATCGAGGTCCAGGGGCAGCCGCTCGCGGGCCCGTGGGAGGGCCGGCTCGTGGACCTCGTCGTGGAGAGCGCCGTCAACACGCCCGCCACGGCACGACTGCGCTACAGCGACGGCAAGCACCGGTTCTTCGAGCGGACGGGGGTCAAGGTGGGCCGGTCCCTGACGGTCGCCGTGTCGACGGGCCGTCACCGCACCGGCGCACGGATCTTCGACGGGGAGGTCACCGCGGTGGAGACCTCCCTGGACCGCGCCGGAACCTTCGCCGTCGTGCACGCCACCGATCGCGGACACCGCCTGGAGCGGGGCCGACGGACGGAGGCGGACGGCCCGAGGACCCTCGCCGCGGCGTTGGACGAGGCCGCCCGGCGCCATGGCCTGCACGCCGACACCTCCGGCCTCACCGGCCCCGGGATCCCCTACCTGGCGCAGCCCAACCTCACCGACTGGGAACTGCTGACCCATCTCGCCGACGAGCGCGGCCTCCACCTCGCCGTGGACGGCGAGACGGTGACGATGCGTCCCCTGCGGCCCGCGTCGCAGGCCCCCTCGCCCGACACGGGGGCGGACCGCAGCGTGTTCGTCCTGCAACGAGGGGTGAACCTGCGTTCGCTGCGGGCCGCGGTGTCCTCGGTCGGACAGGTCAGCCGGGTCCGGGTCACCGGCTGGGATCCGGCCGCCAAAGCGCCGGTGGCCGAGCGGGAACCGGCGCTCTCCAGCCCGGAGGTGCACCCATCGGCGAGCGCGGGCAATCTCGCCGAGGTGTTCGGCGGCACCCCCGAGCTCCTGGTCGCCGGCCCCTACTCGCTCCCCGAGCAGGCCGGTGCCGCCGCCAGCGCCCTGGCCGACCGGACGGCCGCCGGCGCGGTGCGCCTGGAGGCGCTGGCCGACGGCGCCCCACAGCTGCGGGCGGGCCGGCCCGTCACCCTGCGCGGGGTGGGGGCGCCGTTCACCGGCCAGTACACGGCCACCTCCTGCCGGCACACCTACGACCGCAAGCACGGCTACCTCACCGAGGTCCGGGTGGACGCGCCGCCCGCGCCGGTGGTGCCGCCCCCGCCGCCGCTGTGCAGCCGGGGCGTCGCCGTCGGCCAGGTCACCGACATCCGCGAGCCAGGGCAGGGCAGGCGCGGTGCCGTCCGCCTGAAACTGCCCTGGCTGTCCGAGAGTTACCAGAGCGACTGGGTCCGCACCGTGCAGTGGGGCGGGCTCGGTGGGGGTGGTGTCTTCGTGCCGGAGGTCGGTGACGAAGTGCTGGTGGCCTTCGAGCACGGGCGGCTCGACCGCCCGTACGTGATCGGCGGGCTCTACAACGGCAAGGACGAGCCCAGCCCGGACGAGCTGCCACTGGTGGACGCCACCAGCGGGCGGGCGAACCGGCGGTCCATCGCCGCCCGCACCGGCGACCGGGTGGAACTGCTGAGCACCGAGAACGGACCGCGGGGAGTACGGCTGCGCAGCGGCGACGGGAAGCTCACCGCCCACCTCGACCGGGGGGAGACCAGCATCTGCCTCACCGCGGGCGACCCCGGCCGCGAGGTGCTGGTGAGGCTCGACGGGCGCGCGGGCGGGACGGTCACGGTGGACGCCGGGGACGAGGGCGTGCTCGTCCTGCGGGGCGGGACCGTGCGCATCGAGGCCGGATCGATCGAGCAGCACGCCGGGCTCGGGAACGGCGGCGGCACGTAGGGGACGGGCGCCCCGATGACACCCGCAGGGCCACACGACGAGGAGCACCGCAGTGGACAGCACACCCCCGACCGCGATGCCGGACATCATCGGCGCCGGCTGGAGCCATCCGGCCCGGCTGACCCCGTCCGGGACGGTCGCCCTGGCCTCGGGCGCCCGGGACGTCGAGGAGGCCATCGGCATCATCCTGCGCACCGTGCCGGGGGAGCGGCCGCTGCGCCCGCAGTTCGGCTGCGACCTGTACCGGTTGCTCTTCGCGCCGCTGGACGCGGGAACCGTGGCCCGCGCGGAGCACGCGGTCCGCACCGCACTGGACCGCTGGGAGCCGCGCATCACGGTCGAGGACCTGGGCTTCGCCACCGACAGCGAGCGGGAGGGCGTCCTCTACATCGACGTCCACTACCGCCTGCGGGCCACCAACGAGCCCCGCAACCTGGTCTTCCCCTTCTACACCCTGCCCCAGGAGCCCGTCCCGGCCGCGACCGGGGGGACGTCGTGACGGCGGAACCCGGGCTGCCCGTGCCCGATCTGGACGACTGGCCGTTCCAGGCGATGGTCGACGCGGCCAAGCGCGCCCTGCCCGGCCGGGCGCCGCACTGGACCGACCACAACGTCTCCGACCCGGGCGTCACCCTGCTGGAGTCCTGCGCGGCCCGGGTGGACACTCTGCTCTACCGGGTCGGCCGGACGACCCCGGGCCAGCGGACGCGGCTGCTGCGCCTGATGGGGATCCGTCCGGCGCCCGCGACCCCGGCCCGCTACGCCGTCCGGCTGTGCTCCCGCGGCGCCCAGGAGACGGTGCCGGCCGGCACCCCGCTGGCCGTCCCCGGTCGCGGCGGCCTCGTGCTGACCACCGTCCGCGAGGTGACGGTGCCCGCGGCCGGCGAGGGGGTGTGGGTGGAGGCGGTGGAGGTGCCGGAGCGGATCACCGACGAACTCGGCGTCTCCGACGGGACGCCGGGGCAGCGGTTCGCCACCGGCCGGCGGCCGTGGACCGGTCCGGGGGACGGCTCGCCGTACTCGCCGCTGGAGGAGCTCACGGTCGGAGGGAGCGTCTGGCCGGCGGTGGGCGGTTTCGCCCGCACCCGGCCGGACGAGGCGTGCTACCTGTGGGACGAGACCGCGGCCGAGGTCGTGTTCGCCCCCCGGATGCCCCTGAAGGACGGACCGCGGCAGGCCGGAGCGGTACCGGGGAAGGGGAATGCCGTCCGCGCCCGGTACACCGCCTACCGGGGGGCTCGGGCCCATGTGCCGGTCGGCACCGTGCTGTTGCTGCCGGCGCAGCTGTGCCCGGCGATGACCGCGGTCGTGGCGGCGGTCGTCGCCGACGGGCAGGACGCGCAGGACTGGCGGCAGGCGGTGGACCTCGCCGGCCTCCAACTGGCGCCGCTGCAACGGGCCGTGACGGTGTCCGATCATGAGCGGCTGCTGACGGAGCGGGCGGGATCGGTGGTCCGCTGCCGGGCGACCGCCACCGTCCGGCCGGCGGGTTCCCGGGTCCCCGGGGCACTGGAGCCCGCCCGGCGGCCGGACACCGTCACGGCGTGTGCCGTCGCGGCGGTCGACCCCACGTACGCCGTGCACTACACCGTCGACGGCCAGGGCGTCCACTGGACCAGGGTGCCGCTGGACCCGGTCTTCCATCCGGGCCCGATCCTGCCGCTGCCGCCTCCGCCCGTGCCCCGGCCGGGTGATGAGGACACGCCGCCGGAGTTCGCCCGGAAGCGGCTCGACGCCGTGCTGTTCCTCGCCGTGGACGTCCCCCGCCTGTGGTTCTCCGCCGACACGTGCGGGTGGACCGGTGGAGGCCCGCAGGCGATCGGCACGGTCTTCCCCGGGCTGCCCGCCGAGTTCACCACGGGGGTGGACGCGGCGACCGCGACGGCCCTGCCCGGCGGCGGGTTCCGGATCTTCCTCTTCCGCGGCGACTCCTTCCACCACCGCTGCTACACCTACGCGGACCAGGTCCTCACCCCGACGGCGGAGCGCGGTGTGCAGTCGCTGATCGCCGAGGCGTTCCCCCAGCTCCCGCCACGTCTGACCCGCGATCCGGACGCCGTGGTCACCATCGGCGAGGTCTTCTACTTCCTGAAGGGCCCCCGCACCGAGGCCACCGCCTGGCGCAGCGAGAACGCCGCGCTGCGCGTCCTGGTGATCGGCACCCTGCCGGCCCCGACGGACCGGGCGTTGACGGACGGGGAACTCGCCGCGGGGGACGAGGTCGAACAGGCCCGCGCCGTGCTGGAGGGGGTGCGGCTGCTGGGGGAACGGATCAGGGTGGGCCCGCCGGACTGCACCGACTTCTCGGTGACCGTCGTCATCCGCTCCTGGGACGCCACACCCGCCGGGACGAAGACGGCCGAGACGGCGGTGCGCAAGGCGCTGTTCCGTTTCTTCCACCCCACGGCCGGAGGCGCCGACGGCAGCGGTTGGCCATGGGGACGGCTGGTTCAGACCGGCGACGTGTACACCGCACTGGCGGCGGTGCCGGAGGTCCGTGAGGTCGCCGACGCCGCCGTGGAGGACAAGGACGGCGTGGAGCGGCCCGTCATCGGCGTGCCGGACAGCGGGCTGGTCCGTCTGACCGCTGTCGGCTGCACGGTCGCCGACGAGCAGAACGGAGGCACCCGGTGAGCGAACAGCCCGTCGCCCGGGCGGAGGTACCGGAGCCCCGCCCGCTCGCACTGCCGTCGGTCTACGCCGACGACACGGTGGTCCGGGCGTTCGCCGGCGGCGTCGGCGCGGCGCTGGCGCCCACCGAGCACCTCCTCGACCACCTGGAGGACGTCTTCGACCCGTGGCTTTCGCCGCCGGACTGCCTGGACTGGCTGGTCCGGATCACCGGAGCCCGGGTCGAGGCGGACTGGGACGAGGTCCAGCGCAGGACCGCCGTCGCCCTCGCCCCGTGGCTGGACGCCCGCCGCGGCACCCTGCGGGCGCTCCTGCGGGAGGCCGAGGAGATCTACGACTGGCATCCGGCGGTGGACGATCCCGGGGGCGTGTTCACCGGTACGGAGGTCCCGCCGGCCGCCGCCGCGGTCACCGTCACCCTGACCGCCGGAACCGCGCAGACCCAGGCCGCGTACACGGCCCGGCTCACCCGTCTGGTGGAGGCCCACTGCCCCGCGCACGTCCCGTTCCGCGCCGTGGTGGTCGGCTCATGACGGCGTGGCAGTCCCCGGCGGGGAGCACCGGAGGCCCGGGGAGGGGCACGCCGCTGCCGTACGACCCCAGGACGCGGGAGGAGACCACGGGCGCCGCGGCCGCCGCCGTCCGGGCCGCCCTGCCCGCCTGGACGGGGCAGGACCGCGGCGAGCCGGGGTACGCGCTCCTGGAGTCCTGCACGGACATGGCCCAGGCCCTGCGCGACCGGTTGAACCTGGCCCCCGACCAGCGCCGGGCCCGGATGCTGCGCCTGCTCGGGCCCCGCCCGCTCCCGGCCGTGCCGGCCCGCGCGGAGGTGCAGTTCCAGCTCTCCGCCCCCGCCCCGGAACCGGTGGTGATCCCGGCCGGGACCGAGGTGGCGACCCGGCCGGCGGGAGGAGGCGAGCCGGTGGTGTTCAGCACCCTGGAGGAAGGGGTGCTCAATCCGTGTGTACTGCTGGCAGCCGGCGTCTTCGGGGAACAGGCCGCCGGGGACGGGGTCGTCGAGGGCGTCCTGATCGCGCTGGACCCGAGCAGGCAGGACCGGTTCGATCTGGCCGGCACCCCGTTCGGTGGGCCGCCCCTCAACCTCAACCTCCCCTACTTCGGTGACTGGCCGTTCTGCACGGACCCCGAACCGGTCCGGGAGGCCCGCCTCCCGGACCTTCGCGGCTCCGGGTACCAGCCGCCCTACCTGCTTGGAGTGCTGTCCGGTGCCGTGCCCGGCACCCGCATCACCCTGGAACTGACCCCGGATCCGCAGGTCCACCTCGTGGACGTGGATCTGTCAGACGGGGTGTGGGAGGCATGGCAGGGAGACCGCTGGGCCCCGTGCCGGGTCGTGGCCCAGGACATCGGCCGGCAGGGCGAGGCGCGGTTCACCCTGGAAACGCCGCCGACCCACGCCCCCGCCCTCCTGGTGGCGCACGCGGACCCGGTGGACCGGATCCTCCCGGAGGACGGGGCCGGCGCGGTGTGGCGGCTGGCCGACGTCGGTCTGCTCCGCTACCTGCTGCCCCTGGTGTACCCGCTGAGGAGCGTGGTGCTCCGACCGGTCCTCACCACGCTGCTGCCCGCCGTCCAGGGCAGCACGGTGCTCGACGAGGCCCTGGGAACCGCCACCGGCCTGGCCGGTGAACGGCTGTGCTTCGTGCGGCCACCCGCGCTCCACCCCACTGAGCCATTGGTGGTCGAGGCGGAACGCGACGGGCACCGCCGGACCTGGAGCTGGGTCGCCTCGCTCGCCGATTCCGGCCCCGAGGACCGGCACTTCACCCTCGTGCCCGGTACCGGGCAGGCCGTCTTCTCCGTGACCACCCCCGGAGAACGGGGCCCGCGCCGGCACGGCGCGCCACTGCCCGTCGGCGCCCTGGTGCGCGCACCCCGGTACCGCACCGGGGGCGGAGCCGTGGGGAACGTCGCGGCCCGCACCATCACCGCGCTGCGCAAGCCCCTGCCGTACATCTGCGCGGTGACCAATCCGGCCCCCGCCACCGGTGGTACCGAGGCCGAGTCCCTCCAGGACTGCGCCGTCCGGCGCCCACTCGGCTCGCCGGTACCCGAGCGGGCGGTCGTCCCCGGCGACTACGAGGACCGGGCACTCGCCGCCTCGGCGGGCATGGCCCGCATCCAGCACGTCCGCCCGGCCGGGGACGACGCGCTGGACCCGGCCCACGTCTACCGGCTGTCCGAACCCGCGAAGCTCACGGTCCGCTTCACCCTCGACGCGGGAACCGACAGCGTCCCCGCGGGCACCGAGGTCGCCACGGCCGACGGCACCGTGTTCACCACCACCGGCAAGGCCGAGCGGGCCGCAGGCCTCCAGGCCGGTCTGGCACCGCTGCGTCTGGACCCGCGGACGACGGGCGCCGCCGACCCGCTGGAGGTGACCGGCCCCTACCGGGCGACGGGGCCGGTGGGCGGCGAGTTCCGGCCGGGCGGCCGCCTGGTGCTGGCTCTGCTGCACCTGCCGCCCGGCGAGCCGCTGAAGGACCTCACCCTGCGGGTCCGGCCCCAGGACCAGGACCGCACCGTCAAGCCCGCGGACCGGATGGCGCTGTCGGTGTTCCTGCCCCGCACCGGCACCGCGTGGTGGACCCCCGACACGCCCGCGGCCTACGCCTGTGACGCCCCGGAAGCCCTCCCCGGCGACGCGGCGGTGCTGGCGCACCCGATCCACCTCTCCTCCTCGCCGGACTGGCGGCCGGACACCCACCCTCCGGCAATCCGGGTCGGGGACGCCGTACCCCACTTCGGGAACTGCCCCGATGACGCAGGGTCATGGCTGGTCCTCCAGATCGACGACCCCCTGGGCAAGCCGACGACCACGTACACGGTGACGGCCGACACCGGGACCACCGCGGACGTCAAGGCCTCGCAGTACCGCACCGAGAAGGCCGGGTCCCGCCCGGCCGTGCACAAGCCGGGGCAGTACTACGACGGTGTGCTGAAAGGTGCGCTCTGTGCTCCCCTGCCGACGGTCACGGTGGACGGGAAGCCCTGGACGGCGGTCCCGTCGTTCACCGGGAGGGGCGCGCAGGACACCGTGGTGGTGGTCAACCCCGGCAGCGGCCGTATCCACTTCGGCCCCTCCGTGCCGGACTCGAACCACATTCAGCGGCAGCACGGCGCGGTACCGCCGGAGGGTGTTCTCATCTCGGCGGCCGACTACCGCACGACCCTCGGCTCCAAGGGCAACGGCATCAAGGCGGGTACCGTGAACCGGCTGCCCCACCCGGTGGCCGGCGTGGCCGCGGTCACCAACACCGTCGAATCCGCCGGGGGTGTCGACGGCTACACCGACACCAGCGGCGGAACCCTCCAGGCCGGAGTGCACCTGCGCTGCATCCCCTTCGTCACCCCGGACCGGCGCGGCTGGTTCCCCTTCCACATGCTGACTCCCTCCCAGGACGCCTACGACACCCTCCGCCGCGCCCTGCATACCCGCCAGCCTCCGGGGGTGCCGGTGTGGCTGAGCCCTCCGGGCTACCGCGGCATCCAGGTGCTGGCCCGCGTGGTGCCCACCGACTACCTCACCGACCGCGACCGCGCCCTGCTCGCCGAGGCCGCGGAACGCGCGCTCTACCGGTGGTTCGACCCCGTCCGCGGCGGCCCGCAGGGAGCCGGATGGCCGCTCGGCCGCCACGCGTACGCCGGGGAGGTGCACCACGTCCTGGAGGACGTCCCCGGCGTGGCCAGGGCCGACATCGTGCGGCTCTTCGAGGTCCGCCCGCCGACCAGCAGCAACGCGGCGGAGGTGGACGTCGTCGACTGCGGCCTCGAGGAGACCGTCTACTCGACCGGCCACCACGTCACCGTCGCCGAAACCCCCTGACCCGCCGTCCGGCACGCCGGCATCGACTCAGAAAGGCCGCAACCCACCGATGCAATCGCCCTCCGACCCGGACCGGACCGACGGAACCGACGGAACCGACGGAACCGACGAGACGAACGGGACCGACAGAAGCGACACGGACACCGTCCCCGGGAAGCTCCTCGCCGTCGACTGGGCCTCCGACACCCTGATCGTGGCGACCCTGGACCCGCACACGGGCCTGCTCACGGTCGCCACGGCGAAGACCGGCGCCAACCCCCGGGCGGTCGCCGCGGGCCCCGGGGGCGCCGTCGCCCACACCGCCAACCACGCCGCGCCCGCGGCGGCGCTGTCCTGCGTCCCGCTCGACAAACTCTCCGACGCCACGTCCTACGGGTCCGCCCGGGGGGCCTGCGCGGTGCTGGCGGACCTCCACGACGACCACGTCTGCGTGGCTTCGTCCGGAGACCGTCTCGTCCAGGTCTACCGCGGCCGGGACACCACACCCACCGGCCGTGTCGCCGTGCCCGGCCGGCCGTTCGCCCTGGCGGCCGGGCGCAGCGGTGCCACCCGCGTCGGGGTGGCACTCACCGAACCCGACACCGCGGGCAGGCTGCTCGTCGTCGTCGACCTCGCTGACCCCGCGCAGCCCGCCCTGCTCCCGCTCCCGCCGCAGGACACGGTGCCCGGGACGGTGCGGGACCTGACGGCCTCACCGGACGGGAAGTTCCTCTACGCCGTGAGCCGGCTCGACGGCGGCTCCGGGAGCCTGACCGTCGTGGACCTGGCCGGTGCCCCGCACGTCGTCCGGACGGTCCCGGTGGAGGCCGACCCGGTGGCGGTGGCCGTCAGCCGCGACGGCCGCACGCTGGCCGTCGCCTGCCAGGGGGCCGCCTGCCTCTGGGCGGCCGCGCTGGACGCGGGCACCGGGCTGCCCGGCGCACCCGTCGTCCTGCCCGTGGTGCTGCGGCCCTCAGCCCTGGCCCTGTCCTCGGACGGCGGTCTCGCCTGCGTCACCGGCCGCACCACCGGGCGGGTGAGCACCCTCCGCCTCGACCTCGCCGACCCCGCCCGTCCGGCCGGCGGCAACCGGCGCGACCTCGCCGGCGGCGCGACACCGAGCCACGTCGCCTTCGCCACCGACGACGCCCACGCCTACCTGACCGACCAGGGGAACCTGCTCACCCTGCGCACCGGGCCGGCCCAGGACGGCACCATCGACACCGGCAGGGCATCGCGTCCGGTGGCCGCCGCCGTCACCCCGGATCACGCGTGGCTCTGCACCGCCGACTCGGCGGCCAACCACGTCACGGTCACCGAGCTGGCCAAGGAAGGACCCGCGAAACCCCTCACCCTCGCACCGGACACGCTCCGGCCCTGGGGGATCGCCACCGGCGCCGTCCCCGGCAGCGAGCCGTTCATCTGCGTGACGAGCCCCGACACCGGCGGCCTCGCCGTCCTCGTCCCGGAAAAGGGCCACCGGCTCGGCGACACGGACCACGTCACCACCCGGGTGATCGCCCTGCCGCCGGGGACGGAACCCCGCGGGGTCGCCGTCACCCCGGACGGCCGCCACGCCCTGGTCGCGGACTCCCGCAGCGGCCCGACGGCGAAGGACCTGCTGGTCATCGACCTCGTCGGAGGCTCCACCACCATTCCCCGGGCCGTCACCGCCTGCACCAGGCCGGTCGGCGTCGCGGTCGCCGACGACGGCAACACCCTGTACGTCTCCGACTGCCCCGAGGGGATGGGCTGGGGCGACGACTGGGGCCGCATCAGCCTGCTGCGCCGATCGGCCGGGGCCTGGACGCTGGACCAGGCCGCCTCCGTCACCGTCGACAGCAAGCACCTGCAGGGCCCGCACGAGATCGCCGTCCGCCGCCACGGCACGGAGACCACGCTGTACGTCACCAACTACTCCGAGGCCGGGGGGACTGGTCATCAGGCCGCCGACCGCACTGTCTCGGTCTTCACCCGGAGCGACGGCGGCACCTGGACGCACCGGTACCTCAAGGGCAAGGACGCGAACAACCGGGCGGTGAGCCGGCCGCACGGGATCGCGGTGTCATCGGACGGGAAGTGGCTGTACGTGTCGAGCAGTGCGACAGGCTCGGTGGCCCAGTTCAGTCTGGACGGCGGGGCCTCCGTGCTGGAGCACTGGTTGGAGACGTCGAAGCAGGACGACAACTGGGCATCGCTGGCCCTCTCCGCGGACGGCGCCTACCTCTACGCCACCTCGCAGGGCACCAATGAGGTGTACGGCATCGCCGTGCCGCAGACGGCGGACGCCCAGATGACGGTCGTGGCGGGGTTGGAAGGGGTGAAGGCACCGAGAGCGGTGGCGGCCTCCGGCACCGACACGCTGCACGTCGCCACCTCCGCGACCGGAGGGACCCCGCAACTGTTCACCGTCACCCTCGACCCCCACAACCGGTTGAGCGCACTGCACGCCGTCCCGGACGAGGTGCCGCTCGCCGCCGGGGGGTGCAACGGCGTGGCGGCCCTCGCCGCGGACGGCCCCGTCTTCCTGACGGACGACAAACCGGGCACCGTGGAGGTCCGCGGCGCCCAGGTGAGGCAGCTGCCGCTGGGGGACGCCGACTCCCGGCTGTGGGACGTCGTCTGCACACCGGACGGGCGGTACGCGTGCGTCACCGACCGGCACGCGAGCAAGCCCGCCGTGCACACGGTGCGGCTCGCCGACCCGTGGCCGGTGACGGCCGTGACGGTTCCGGCCGACCCGATGGGTGTCACCTGCTCCCCGGACGGCCTGCACGCCTACACCGCCTGCCACCTGGGCAACGGCGTCGGCGCGCTGGTGCGACCTCCGGTACCGCTCGACAGCCCGCCCGTGACCCTCACCCCGTCGGCCGCCCCCAAGGCCGCCGCCGCCCACCCGGACGGCGAGCACCTCTACCGGGTGTGCGGCGACGAGGTCGTCCCGGTCCGGCTGACCGGCACCGACGACGGAACGAAACTGGCCGTTCCCGGTGTGTGCGCCCTGGCGGTCCGTGCCGAGGGGAAGTTCGGGTACGCCCTCTGCACCGGGACCCGGTCGACGGTGCAGGCCCTGGACCTCTCCGCCCCGAGCGCGCCGAAACCCACCGGAACGCCGCTGGAGTTGAGCGCGGGACCGACACCGACGGCGTTCGCCCTGCACCCGTCGCTGCCCGGCCTGGCCTACGCGGCCGGCAGCACGGGCCGCGGAACCGGTGTCCTGTGGGCCCTGGGCCTCACCGCGCCCGACAGGCCGGCATTCCTCGGCACTGTTCCCGTCGGTGTCCCGGTCACCGCCCTGGCCCTGCTCCCGGGCAGCCCCGGGCACCTGTACCTGCTGGCCCCGGCCGGTGCGTCGGACAGCGCCCTGCACGTGTGGGAGCTCCCCGCCGACGACCCGTCGACGGTGGTCGAACGCCCCCGGGCCCGGCTCGACCTGGGGGGCCGTCCGCGCTCGATGGCCCTGCACCCCGGTGGCGGTCACGCCTACGTCAGCACCGAGGACCACCGGGTGCACCTGGTCGACCTGACCGACCCCGGCGCGCCGGCCCTGGTCGGCAGCACCGACGTCACGGAAGCCGGCGTGCTGGCCGCGAGGCCGGACGGGAACGGAGCCTGGCTCGTCCGGAGCGCCGAGGTCTCCGGGGTGGGACTCGGCACGCCTGCGGCCGGTGCCACCTGGACCGGGCTGACCGCACCGCAGCGGCTCGCCGTCTCCGCGGACGGCAGCCGGGTCCTGGTGACCGGCGAGAACAGCGGGGTCCTGCACCTCGTCGACGCCGCCACCGGCCGGTTCCGCCGGTCCGTGACGAGCGGCTCCAGCCTCGCCGGTGTCGCCGTGCACCCCGACCCCGCGAAGGACCGGGCCTACGTCGCCGACACCGGGAACGGCAGGCTGGTGATCGTCGACACCGCCGCCCCGAGGCGGACCGGCAGCCAACCGGTCGGCCTCGACGTCCGGCAGATCATCTGCGAGTGACCGAACGGTCAGTCGACCGTGATGTCCTCATAGGTGATCGTCACCTGCTCGGTGGCGGGCCCCGATTCGGTGGCACCGAGCGTCGGCCCGGTCCACCGGGAGGCCCACGCGTTCGCGAGGTGGATGCGTCTGACCGTGTTCCGCTTCGCGTCCATCAGCGAGACGGTGACGTTCTGACGAGCACTGTCGAGATCGGCGTTGACCAGCGTCGCCTTGATCCAGTCCGTGAACGCCTTGCTCTTGTCCATGCCCCTGGTCACGGTGATCTCCCCGCTGCGCCGGGCACCGGGTTGCTTGCGCACCACCAGCTGCCCCGTCGCGGAGACCTGGCGCACCTCCACCACGTCCTGCTCCAGGGTCAGCCCGGACACGTCCTGGACCGTCTCCACCTGGAACTTGCCGAGCTCGATGGCGAAGGCGTTGGCACTGAACGAGTCACCTGTCAGCATCGTGATCCACTCCTCTTCTCAGTCGCCGGGTCAGCTGCTCTGGCCCGGCTGGCCGGTGATCTGCGTGATGGTGAAGTGGACGAACTCCGCCGGTCGTACGGGAGCGACGCCGACCGCGCAGATCACCTTGCCCACGTCGATCGTGTCGGAGGTGTTGTTGGTGTCGTCGCAGATGACGTAGAAGGCCTCCGCCGGGGTGCGGCCGAGCAGGGCGCCCTGCCGCCACTGGTCGGTGAGGAAGCTGGCCACGGCGTGTCGGAGGCTGGCCCACAACCGCTGGTCATTGGGTTCGAACACGGCCCAGGTGGACGACTGCTTGATGGACTCGGCGAGGAAGCAGACCAGGCGCCGCACGTTCAGGTAGCGCCAGTCACGGGTCCTGGACCGGGTGCGCGCGCCCCACACCAGCAGCCCCTGCCCGGGCAGGACCCGCATGCAGTTCAACCCCAGCTCGTTGAGCTCGCCGTGCTGCGCGTCGCTGAGCAGGGTGGGGAGTTCCAGCACGCCCCGGAGGTTCTGGTTGGCCGGCGCCTTGAACACCCCGCGCTCCGCGTCGGTCCGTGCCCACACCCCGGCGATGTGCCCGCACGGCGGAACGGTCGAGCGTTCGCCGTTCAGGTCGAGGACGGTCAGCCAGGGGTAGTAGACGGCGGTGAACTCGGCGTCGGTCGAGTCCTGGGACGGGAGGAGGCCCAGGAAGGTCTTCACCTCTTCGCTGTTCAGGTCGCGGGGCGGCTCCACCACGGCGACCCGGTTGTGCATGTCGGAGCAGTGGGCCACCACCATGCCGACCAGTTCCGCGAACTTGTCGTGTGCGCCTCCGGCGCCGATCCACAGGTCCGGGGCGGCGACCATCGAGACATCGTGCAGGGTGCGCAGCCCGGCCAGCCCGGTCCTCTTCAGGTCGTCACCCTGGAGTGCGGCCTTGAACTCACCCTCACGGATGAGCGGGACGATGTAACAGGCCGTTCCGCCGTTGGCGAAGAACCCGTACACCGCGTCCGGCAGGAACGACGGTCGGGCCTGGAGGATCGCCCAGTATTCCTCCTGGATCTCGTCCTCGTGCTTCTTGGCCGCCACGAACGCCTTGACCGCGTCGTCCCAGCACAGATAGGCGTCAAGGGACTTGGTGAGCTTCGTGATGGAGTCGGAGAGCACTTTCTTGTCCGACTCGGTGAGCTTGTCGCCGTTCTTCTGCTTGTTCTGGACGGCGAGGAGCTTGTCGAATTCGGGTTCGGCGAGCTCCTTCGGCACGGCCAGACCCTTGAACTTCTCCTGGGCTTCCTGTCGCGACTGGTCGAGCTTCTCGCGGTACTCCGTGCTCTTCTTGAGTTCCTTCTCCAGGGCGTCCAGGGTCACCCCCGGTTGGCGGTGGAACAGGTCCACGAATTCGGTCCAACTCCGTACCAGCCGCGGCGTCGGGGGATCGTCCGGGGTCTTCACGGTGAAGCCCAGGAACGCCGGGGTGGAGGTTCCCACACCGGTGATCGTGTGAATGCCGCTGGAGAGTTCGTCGACGTAGACGCCAGGGGCCAGGGGATTCGGGGACATGGGCGTCACACCCTTGTGGCTCGGGCCGTCCGGCAGCGGGCGGCCGATCGGTCAGGTCACCCGAACCGGCGGAACGAGGGGTTCCGTCGCGCGCAGGTCGTTGTGTGTGCGGCGCTGTCACGCACGTGCGCCCAGCGAACCATTCGTGCACCATCGGAATGCCGCGACATGAGCACAGGTCGCCCGGAGGCACCACAGCGGGGACACGGGTGGGCGGCCCGGTGGCTTTTTGGCCGGCGCCGGGCGTCGCCTCTTCCCGCCCTCCCGATGGGGCAACGGATCAACAGGAGGTCGTATGAACGCCGACAGCACGTCGCCGAACCACGGCGTCGTCGAGGCATGGGTGGCAGAGGTGGAGCCGGACGGCGGAAGCCGGGTCAGGCTCCGGTTCCCGGCGTCGGGCCGTGCGGAGGCCGGCGGTTGGTGCCAGGTCCTGGGAACGGCCGCGGGGCCGTTCCCCGCCCCGGGAGACCGAGTGCTGGCCGCGTTCGTCCAGGGCGACCCGGACCGCGCGGTGGTGCTGGGCCGCCTGCTCGGCGGGGAGTACGGGGCGGACGCGGAGGCAGGCGAAGACCGCCGACGGGTGATCCGCTCCGAGCACGGCCATGAAGTGGTGCTGGACGACTCCTCGGCCTCGGCGGCCGTCACGATCAGGTCGGCCGCCGGGCACGTGGTGGACCTGGACGAGGAAGGGTCCACCATCCGGATCACGCTGGCCCCGGGCGGAGTCGTCACGCTGGGGGGAAAGGGGGACTACGAGGTCACGTCGTCGACGAAGATCCTGCTGAAGGCACCGGAGGTGACGGTGGACTCGCCCGCCATCAACCTCGGCGGCGATGCCACCGCCCAGCCGCTGCTCCTGGGCCAGGCGCTGCTCACCGCGTTCAACACGCACACCCACGCGACCGCCGGCACCGGAACGCCATCCCCGCCGGTGCCGCTGCTCACCCCCGCTGTCCTTGCCAAGAAGGCCCGCACCAGCTAGGAGCTGTCCGGCCGGTCATGTGACTATCACCTGCTCAGGCGTTGTGGCCGGTGGCGGGACCATCGGCAGGTGATCGACGGGATCCTGCACCGGGTGCGGACCGGTGTGCACTGGCGTGATCTGCCCGAGCGGTTCGGGCCCTGGAAAACGATCTATGAACGCCACCCCTGGGCAGGCCCCGGAAGACGCCCGACAGCGTGGCCGCCGACAAGACACCCCATGCAGCTATCGGGTCAAGCAGCTGCAGCGAGTGGTGACGGTTTCGGCGGAGCGAATGCGATCGCTTCATCGAACGTCTGGCGGCTGGTCAAGCAGTGGTGGAGCTGACCGAGCATGCGGTTGAACAGGTGACGGAGGGCCGCGTAGTAGCGGTCACCGGTCTCCCGTCGCCGGTTGTAGTGGGCATGGGCACCGGGCGAGGCGGTGAGCGCTGCGAAGGCCCAGTGCCTGCCGGTTGCGGCCAAGCGACTGTTCTTGATCCGGCGATGGCTGACGCGCCGGCTCTTGCCGGACTCCCGCGTCACCGGGGCACTTCCGGCATACGCTTTCAGATCCCGAGCGGTGTCGAACCGGGTGCGGTCGTCGCCGATCTCGGCGAGTATCCGGGCGCCGGTGAGCACGGCCAGGCCCGGAAAGCTCGTGATGATCTCCGCATCGGGATGCTGCAGGAAGAGCTCCTCGGTGGCGCGCGCCAGGTCGTCGCAAGCCTGGCAGGCCGCCTCGAGCTGGCCGAGCAGAGCGAGTGTCTGGCGTCCCATCGCTCTTTCCACCAGGGCCGGTTGGTGCAGCCAGGACTGGCGGAACACCTCTTGCAGCCGGTCGGTCTCGGCCTCGATCCGGCGCTGGCGGCCGGCCCGCATGACGGCAGCCTTGAGCCGACTGCGGGTGAGCTTGGCGGCCTCGGCCGGGGTGGGGGCGATTGCCAGGATCGCGCGGGCCTCACGGGACAGCAGCCGCTCGCGCTTGCCGGCGAACGCCTCCAGGACCGCCGGGTAGTACTCGCGCAGGTGCGATCGCAGACGGTTGTGGGCACGGGTGCGGTCCCAGACCGCGTCCTGCTGGGCCCTGGCAAGGACGCCGATCGCCTTGACCAGGTCGGAGTCGCCGGGTAGAGGCCGGTGGAGTTCGGCGTCGGTGCGCAGGATGTTCGCCAGCACGACGGCGTCCTGGTGGTCGGACTTCTTGCGAGAGACGACGTGCCGGTCTCGGTAGCGCGCCACGGCCATCGGGTTGATTGCGAAGACCCGACGCCCGGAAGCCCGCAGACAAGCCACCAGGAGCCCGCGCGAGGTCTCGATCGCGATCGGGATCGGATCGTCCGGGCTGTCGCCGTGCTCGGCAAGCAGTCGCAGCAGGTCCTGGAAGCCCGCCGCGTCATCACTGATCCGAAGCTTGCCCAGCAGGTGGGCTTCGGAGTCGACCACTGCCACGTCGTGATGGTCCTCGGCCCAGTCGATCCCGCAGGTCACGTGCATGCGCACCCCTTTCGAGCCTTCGCTGTCCGTCGGCGTCGAGCCGCGGCAGGACCACCCGGCGACCTAATAGAAGCGCTCGCGGGCGCACCACCCCATCAGCCGTCCGTGGCCCCAGCTGCCCCCGGGGTCCTCGCTCTCGTGAAGAGCTCCACGGCTCCGGCTGATCAGGAGGTGGCCCTGGGAACGGCTCGAACAACGGCACCGTACGACGACCGCGTACCAAACGGCAGGGGCCGCGCATGCGTCCCTCTTGTCGAAGCGCTCCCAGGCGCCGCTTACAGACCAGACGTCCCGCCCGGCCCCCGCCAGGACCGCCCAAAAGCCGGCCCACGACGCCTATTAGGCGTACTCGTCCAAGGCCAACCGAGCCGCGACGCGAGCCGCCGCGAACACGACGTGATCACCGAGACCAGCATCGGCACGATCGCGCGCGACCTCATCCTCTGGCTGGCCGCCCGAAGCTTCCCAGGGCGGCCAACCAGGCACACCTTCGACGCCTTCTAAAACACGGCCTAGACGCAATACCGGTGATTTAGGTGGGTTTTCGGTTGGTTGGGCCGGTCTTGGTCGGTCCGACCAGCTGAACGGTGGGGGCCTGGGGCGGGGCCGGGCTATGGTGCTCGGCTCGTTTGAGGGCCCAGTTCGAAATCTTGCGTTTGATGACGCGGGGGTTGGAGCGCAACCGTCTTGCGGGCAGGAGTCGTTCGCCGATCTCACGCAGGCTCTGGGTGGTGGCCCGGGCGAGTCGGTAGGGGGGAAAGCGCCGCCTGCCCGGTGACGTGGCGGCGGACGATGCGAAGGCTGCGGGTGAAGGAGATCCGGTCGGGATCGTGCCCGATCCGCAATGCGGCCTGGTGCATCAGTTCGCGCAGGGCGTGGTGGACCAGCAGGAAGGCGAAGACCTCCTGCTCGACCCCGCGTGGATGTTGGGAGCGCAGGACGAGCCCGGGGCTGCCTTGGTGGTTCTTGATCTCGTCGAGGGTGTTCTCGATCTCCCATCGTTGGGCGTAGAGGGCTGCGAGTTCCACGGCCGGGGCGTCGGCGGGGTCGAGGATGCTGGTGATCAGCCGGTAGACGGTGCCGTCGCCGCCGTCGTGGCCGAGGGTGTACTCGATGACCCGCACCCGCTCGGGGTCGGCCCGTCGGTAGTGGTCCCGCTTGGCGACGATCTCCGAGAGGTAGGAGCCGTCGTCGAGCGCCGCGACGACCGGCAGCACGACCACGCTCCGCACCCGCCACAGCAGGTCGGCGCCGCCCGCCTTCGCGGCCCGCCGCAGGTCCAGGCCGCAGAATCCACGGTCGGCGAGCACGAGCATGTCCTCGGCCAGCGCGGGGAACAGCCGCTCGGCCAGGGCGGCCTCGTGGACGGACAGCGGTGCGACGTCAGCCGCGAACACGGCATGGGTGCCGCATTCCGCCAGCGCCGCCACCCGCGCCTGGGGATACGCACTCCTGCCCTGCCCGCGGCTGGTGCCCGGACGTCCGAAGAAGTCGGCGTTCGCCGTGGTGTCGGGCAGATCGAACGTCGTACCGTCCACTGCGACCAGCCGCCAGCCGCGATACCAGGCGCCTTGCGTCCCACGAACCGCTACCGGCCGACAGACCCTCGCGAACAGGGCTCGAAGCGGCTCCGGTCCCAACCGCAGACGGGCCCGGCCGATGGCCGCCGTCGTCGGCACCCGCCAGGCACCGGCCCACCGGCCCTCCCGCTCCAGGCCCTGGACGAGAAGCCGGGCCACCTCCTCATAGCCCTGCCCGAAGAACAGGCACATCGCCAGGACGAAATAGACCACCACCCGGGCGGGCAGCAGCCGGTGCCGCTGCTCGACCCGACAGCACTCGGCGACCACCTCATCGATCAAATCGGGCGGGAATGCCCGCGTCAGCACCCCCAACGCAATCCGGTCCGAGAGCCGGTCACTCGCCGGCGACTTCACCTGTCCAGGCCGTGGCACAACCCACTCAACGACCGAATCGGACCAAAGTCACCAGTATTGGGCCTAGACGGGAGGCGGGGGCGGGGGCGGAGGTGGGGCGCTCGCCAGCGGCGGAGCGGAGGCCGGTTCCGGCGCCGGGGCCGCGCCGAAGTCGCGGTTGAGGGTCTCCATGATCGCTGCTGCCCAGCTCCGGGAGACCTGTGAAGTGCCCTCCTTCTTTCCGAGCAGGTTGGTCACGAAGAACTGCGAGGAATTGGACGAGCGTGAGGTCCAGTTGAAGGACTTGACCCGGCCGTCCTCTCCTTGGAACACGGAGAAGCCCACACATTCCGCCTGCGGCACACCGACGATCTCGGCGAGCTGGGTGTGGCTCGCGGTGCCGGTGGGGGGACGGGACGGGCCGGCGGCGATCCTCTCCGCCACCGTCCTCGCCCTCTCCTGGGCCTGGTCGGTGGCTTGGTCGACAGTCGACGGGACCTGCCCGCCGCTGCCGCCGACATTGTGGACGACGGGGGTGGCGCGGTAGCCGGTGATTCCGCCGATCGGGAAAGGGGTCGACCTCCTGGCCGGCTTCAGTGCCACCAGATGGATGGTGCGGGTGGGCAGGTGCACCAGCCCCGTGAAGGCGTTGTCGGGCGCGCCGGATTCCCAGATGCTGCGGCTGACGGGGTCGATCCGCAGTGCGTGAGGGGGCGTCAGGCGCGGCTGTGCGAGGATCCGTTCGTCCGGCGTCCAGTTGGGATTGAGCTGGGCGGTCGGGGCCTCGGTGACTCCGTGGACGGCCAGGAGTTCCGCGATCCTCCGGTCGATCGCCGCGGCCAGTTCCGTGCCCTCCCCGGCGGACAGGCGTGCGGTGCGCAGTTGGGGAAGCGTGGCGTAGGCGAGGAAGAGGTCCGTGCGCACGGGGCCGGGACGCCGGAACGTCGTCGTCGCGAGGTCGAGTGCGGGGCTGGGCTGCCTGACCGGTGGTCCGGCGACGGGTCCGGTCGAGCCCGGGAGGCTTCTTCGGCGCGGAGGGTGGTGCGGCACGGCGGTCTCCTCGATGGTGTTCGGCGTGAATCGCCGGTGCGCGCCGCTGTCGACGACGGCCGAGCGGGGTGATCACCGGCCTCTGCTCGGGGGCGGATCCGGGACCGGTCAAACGTTGCAGGCGACGACTCGCCAGGTGACGAGCTTCACCGCGAGCCATTGATTGAAGTACTGGACCGCGTCGCCGGGTCGAGCGAAACCTTCCGCGCCCTTCTTGGGCTTCGCCTTCACCCACGCCGCCAGGGTGGCGGTCTTCGCCAGCCCGAAGGACATCACCCCGTCCTGGGGCTTCGCGAGGACGCCGGTGTAGGAGAAGAGGTCGGCTTCCAGCGACACGGAAGGATCAATGGCGAACTCGACCAGGTACCCCGGCTTGCCGAGATACTTCTCCGCGTACTCCCGCGTGGGGGACAGCCCTTGGTAGCCCTTCTCCTGCACCGGCATCCGATCCGTCCGCTCCAGGTGGCGGAACTCCGCTTCCGTCATGGCGCGGTAGAAGCACGTCCGATCGGTGCGGGACTCTGCCGAGTAACGGGTGAAAGCGGCGCCCTTTCCGGTCTCCCGGGAGAAGGCGAGGAGGCCGCCTCGTCTGGAAACCTCCCGCCCCGTCCTGTGGGCGGGCGGTTGCTGGGACCGGTTGTCGTTCAGCGGTCCGGCTTTCTTCGGCTGTGCGTACACGGGGACTCCGGTCAGTCGGGGCCGGGTAGGGAGAACTTCTGCTCGTCGACGTAGCGGTTCAGTTTGTGGTGTTCGATCCGTACGGCGTCCAGCAGGTCGGTGGTGCCGATGGGCCGGCCGTCGTGGGCCGCGTGGTAGGCGGCGGTGGTGGCGCAGCAGCGGATCTCCCCGCCGGTCAGCTCGAACCTGCGGGCGAGCAGGGTGAGGTCGAGGCCGTCGGCGCGCGGTGCGGACGGCCCGAGGCAGGTGTCCCACAGGGCCCGGCGTCCCTCCTCGTCCGGGAGGGGGAAGGGGATGACGAAGTCGAAGCGGCGCAGGTAGGCGTTGTCGATGTTGGCGTGGAGGTTCGAGGTGAGGAACGCGACCCCGTCGAAGGCCTCCAGGCGCTGGAGGAGGTAGGCGGTGGTGGCGTTCGCGTGGCGGTCGTGGGCGTCGCGGACGGCGGTGCGTTTGCTGAACACGGCGTCGGCCTCGTCGAAGAGGAGGATCCCGTTGAGTCCTTCCGCCGCGGCGAAGAGGTGTTCCAGGTGCTTCTCGGTGTCGCCGATGTACTTGCTCATGACGGTGGACAGGTCCACCACGTGCAGGTCGAAGCCGAGGTCGGCGGCGACCACCTCGGCCGCGAGGGTTTTCCCGCTGCCGGAGGGGCCGGTGAACAGGGCGCTGACGCCGTGTCCGCGGGCGGCTCCCGGGCGCAGGCCCCATTCGCCCAGCACTCGGTCGCGGTGGCGCACCCGGTTGGCGAGGGCCCGCAGGCTGTCGGCGGTCGGGTCCGGGAGCACCAGGTCCGTCCATCCCGCGGCGGGATCCACCCGGCGTGCGAGGCGGCCCAGGGCGCCGTCGTGGTGCAGATGGGCCGCGGCGGTCAGATCCTTCGGGGCCGGGGCGCGGTCCATGGCGTGGGCCTGTCGGCGGGCGGTGGCCACGACGGCGGGGATCAGGTGCGGCGCCAGCCGGTAGGAGGCCATGAGGCCGGCCGCGCGGTCCGGGTCCAGGCCCGGAAGGCCGGCCAGCTCGGCGTGCCAGAGTGTGGCCCGTTCGGCGGCCGTGGTCGCGGGGCACTCCAGGAACACCGGGGCGAGGCGTGCCGATGCGGCGTCCCCGGGGTTCGTGCCGGCCAGGGCCAGGGGGAGCACGGGCGCGGCTTCGCCGAGGCGCGACCAGAGCTCCGGCGCGCGGCCGTGGTCGGACGTGGTCGAGGGCGGCAGGACGACCAGCAGGGCGGCCTCGCGCAGCCGGGCTTCCAGGACGGCTTCGGCCAGCAGGGCGTCCGCGTCGGAAAGGGCGCTGAGGCCGTCCCAGTCCAGGCGCAGGAGCGGGCGGCCGAGCGCGTGCGCGGCCGCCGCGGCGACGGTCTCGGCTTCCCCGCCGGCGTGCCCGGGCCGGTGGCGGAGGTGGACGGGGCGGCGATCGGGTGCGCCCAGGATCGCCGCGAGGCGGTCGGCGGTGGCTCGGGCCGGGCCCGGCAGCGGTGGTGGCGTCGGGAGGGGGTTCAGGAACGGGCGCAGCCGACGGGGGAACGCGTCGTGCCCGAGGAGGTGGTCGGCGGCCCGGTCGGGAACGCACAGGGCCCTGGACAGGAAGGGGCGGCCTGAGTCCTCCACGGCCAGCAGCCCGCCGGAGCGCAACGGCCCGGTGGGCGAGACGACGGCCCTCGCGGTGGTCGAGAGGGGGGACACACCGCTGAGGGTGAGGGCGAGGGCGACGGTCGCGTGGGGAAGCGTGGGGTCGTCGTTGAGGCAGGCGTAGAACCGTTCGAAGCGGCTGTCCAGGTCGGGGGCGAGCGCGACGAGGAACACCGACAGGTCGACGGGGCCCAGGCCGAAGGCGCGCGCGAGACGGCGCAGTGGCGATGGCCCGGTGGTGTGCTCCGCGGGCGCTTCGAGCGCGGTGAAGGGCACCGCGTCCTGGTCGTCCGGCGGGCCGGGGGAGTCCGTCGGTGTCGTGCGCGAGGACAGGGCACGGTGCACCCGCCGTTCCAGCCAGGCCAGCGGCTCCAGGAGGCAGGCCTCTCCGGTGGGGCCCGTCGCGGGCAGGGGCCGAACCGGACTCTCGGCCGGCGGAGCCTCGGAGGACGGAGCCTCGGAGGGCGGAGCGGCGGTCTGCGTCATTGCTGGTCCCCGGTGCGCACGGTCATGTCGAGTGACAACGCGTCGCCCGCCGGACTGCGCGTCTCCTCCGGGCGCTCCGTTCCGGGCCGGACGACGACGACCGGGTCGTGCCAGACCACCGGGACCGCTGTCGGTGGTTCGAAGGCGGGCAGCGGAACACTCACCGTGGCGTGCAGGGAAGGGGAGAGCGAGTTGTCCACCGCGTTCCACAGCTCGGCGTGCGTACGGTCTCCGGCCCACGGCAGCCCGACGTGGAACAGGGCCGTGGAGTCGGAATCGGCGGTACCGAGGTCGAGGGAGTGTACGTGGGTCAGGGCGGCGAAGAGCTGCCCCAGCAGACCGTGGTCGTCCTGCGGGGTGCCGCCCCAAGTGCTCATCAGATAGGACACCTGGGCATAGCGGGGAGGATCCGACTCCAGGACGAGCGGCAGGGGCCATCCGCCGACGCGGACGCTGCCGGCCTGACGGCGTTCCAGGTCCTCACACACGTCGTAGAGATAGATGTTGACGGAGTTCTTCGGGGCCTGGGTACTCCAGGCGCGGGTGGGCACCGTGAAGTCGACGCGCACGCCTGGCAGGCGGCCGGTGATGACCTTCTCCAACGCCAAATCCACGAGGTTGAACACCGAGTTCCCTTCGTCCCGGGGGCCGGGCGGCGCAGTCCGGCCGGTCCGCAGCACCTGCAGTGTCCGGCCTGGGCGGCGACACGCCCGGCAGGGGACGGGGGAGTCCGCCCGTCCGGCCCATCCGGAACGGCGGTCGGGAGCCGGGGACGGTCCGGCCCCGCGCTCGTACCGACCGCCCGGGGGCGGGTGTTCGCAGCAAGAATATTAGGTTAGCCTCACCTAAGTTGCGATGCGCGTCGGGAGAGTACGAACCGGCGCGGCCGCGGCGTCCGCCCGTTCCGATGGAAGGAGCCCGCCCTGTCCACCGTCACCGCTCCCGCCCGCTTCGCGCTCTTCCCCCTGCGCGTCGCCCGCACCACGAGCCTCACGCCGCACCTGGTCCGGATCACGCTCACCGGGGAGAGCCTCACCGGGTTCGTCAACGGCGGCCTCGACCAGCGGATCAAGCTGCTGCTGCCGCTCGCCGGCCAGACCGAGCCGCTGATCCCGCCCGGCGACGGCGACTTCGGCTGGTACCACAGCTGGCGGGAGATGTCCCCGGAGGTGCGCCCGGTGCTGCGCACCTACACCGTCCGCGGCCGGCGCCGCGAGCCCGACGAGATCGACATCGACATCGCCGTGCACGGGGACGCCGGCCCGGGCTCCCGATGGGCCGTCAGGGCCGCGCCGGGCGACCGGGTGGTGGTGTACGGGCCGGCCGTCGAGCAGGCCGGCGGGGTGGAGTTCACCCTGCCCGCCGACCCCGGCTGGGTGCTGCTGGCCGGGGACGAGTCGGCGCTGCCGGCCATCGCCGCCATCCTGGAGGAGCTGCCCGAGGATCTTCCCGTCCGGGTCTTCGCCGAGGTGGACGGACCGGGGGAGGAGGCCTACCTGTCGCCCGGCCGGGCCGGCGTCGAGATTGTCTGGATCCACCGCCGGGACGACGCGCCGGGCCTGACCGAGGCGGTGCGCGCCGCCGAACTGCCGGGCGGCCGGCCGTACGCCTGGATCGCCGGGGAGGCGGCCGGGGTCCGCGAGCTGCGCCGCCACCTGGTCGGCGAGCGGGGGATGGACCGGCGCGCGGTCTGCTTCATGGGCTACTGGCGGGCCGGGCGCACCGAGGACCAGCGGGGCGAGGACGGCCCGGAGGAGGAGGCGTAGGGCGGCGGGGTCAGTCGGTGGTCCGCCGCTGCTGCTCCGGAAGGGGCACGATGGGCACGACCGGTTCCGGGCCGACCGCGCGGATCCGTCCGACCGCCGCCGGCCACCCCGTCCACCCCTTCCCCGCCCGTCTCACCGCTCCGTCGTGCCAGGACAGGGCGAGCGCGGAGCCCGACTCCAGCGACAGCTTCCGTCGGCGGAGCGGTTCGAGGCGGTCGGGGCCGGCGAAGGCTCCGGGGGAGAGGCGGAGCCGGTCGAGGCCGTCGATGCCGACCGAGCTCAGGTCCCAGCCGTCCTCGCGTCCGCCGCCGTCGGTGGGCGGTACGGCGAACTGGACGGTGGCCCCGGCGGCCGAGCGCTCGTGCCGGCGCTCGTCGAAGTCGACCGACAGCAGCCGCAGGACGGCCGTCCGGGGCAGCTCCGGTGGTGGCTCCGGTGGTGGGGTCCAGGGCCCGGGCGGTCGCGGGCCGGAGCGCCGGGCCAGCTCGACGGCCAGCTTCCTGGCCCAGGCGCCGGTGGGGCCGCCGCGGCTGTTCACGTGGAGGATCCCGGCGAACCAGTCGGTCAGCGGCTCCCCGCCGCGTTCCACCCAGCGCAGGATCAGCCGGCGGAACGCCCGTCCGCCGTGCGCGCCGGCGGCGAGCAGTTCCGTTCCGGCGCCCTCGAAGACGCGGCAGAGCGTGAGGATGTGCCGCTGGTCGACCCGTTCCACCCGGCGGGCGCGGGAGATGCCGGCCAGCGCCTGCCGTACCAGCGCGGAGGCCAGCCGGCTGCTCGCGTGGTGGGGGAAGGCGAGGGCGAAGGCCGGGCCGAGCGGCCACTCCTCGGGGCGGCGCTCGTCGCGGTGGCGGGGTGTCACGGCGGCGGCGGACCGGCCGGGTTCGCTGAGGTGCCAGCAGGCGTCGCCGATCCTCAGGACGGCGCGTTCGGCGACCAGCCGGCCGTGCTCGCCGGCCAGCACCTCGACCCGGCCGTTCCCGGTGTGCCAGGTGAGGGCGCCGGTGGGGCCGCTGCCGCTGGTGAAGGAGAGCTCGGAGACGGCTTCGAGTTCGATGCCCAGCCGGGCCCCGGCGTGGACGCGTTCGCCGGCGTCGTACCGGCGCGGCAGCTGAACCGTCAGGGCCGCGTCGAGCCGGTCCCGGCGGAACTCCGCTTCGAGGCCGAGGAACCGGCAGTCCGTCGGATCGTACGGGGAGAGGGCGGCTCGGGCGTCCTCGCCGAGGGGCCGGCTCCAGGGCGGCGCGATGTGGCCCCGGACGTCCCAGGAGGGCAGGCTCGGATCGTCGGGCCGCGGGGGAAGCAGCAGCCCCGCCGTGCCCGGGTCCTCCGCCGCCCAGTCGTGGCGGTCCGCGTCGTGGTCGGCGATCCACCGCAGCGTCCGCCGGGCGAGCAGTGCCCGTCCCGTCCCGGGGCGGGCGGCGAGGGCGGCGACGGCGGGTTCGACATCGCTCCAGAACCTCGTCTCCCGGGCGATCAGGGCCCGGTCGAAGGTACGGGCGTCGACGGCGGCGGCGGCGACCCGGGCGAACGTGCGGTCGATCAGCCGGGCCAGGGCGCGCAGTGCTGTGGGCGGCACGATCCCCCCAGTGGTGTCGCCGTACGGGCGTGGGGTCGATGGTACGGAGCCCGCCGGCGGTCCGGAGCCCGTTGGGGGATTTCGGCCGGCCCGGGCCCGCCGACGCCCGGCCGGACGCCGGTTGGCTGCGCCCGCCCGGCCGGGTGCTGCTGTGGATCGCGGCGGGTGCCCGGCTGCTGACGGCTTGCCGGCGTCCTCGCCGCCGCGTCGCGGCGGCCCCGGGTGCGGCGCGCCCTGCGGCGCGTCCGCTGACGTTCACCCGGATTTCCCCGGGAGGACGGCACGCGCCCTTCCCGCGCCTGGGGTTCCGTCATATCGTCGTCCCCCGTCGACGGCGCCGGTGCGCCCGGTCACGGCCCGAGCCACCTCACCACAGCGGGGACGATCATGAAGAGTCTTGCGGCGCGTCTGCTCGCCCTGGCCGCGGCCCTGCCGGTGCTCGCCGTCCTGGCGGCGGGCCCCGGGGTCGCGGCGCCGGACGGCGGCCCGGAGGCCCGGCCGGCCGCGTCCTGGACCGGACCGCTGAGCACCCGCGGGCGCTACGTGGTGGACGCCAACGGTGAGCGCTTCAAGCTGAAGTCCGCCAACTGGGCCGGTGCGCAGGGCACCTGGCAGGGCAGCGGGAGCGCCGACGATCCGGCGAACAACCAGGCCGGGCAGGTGTCGCACAACATCCCGCTGGGTCTGGACCGGGTGCCGGTGGCCCGGCTGCTGGCCGACTTCCACGGGCTCGGCGTCAACAGCATCCGGCTGCCGTTCGCCAACGCGATGATCCACGACACCGTCCCCGTCCCGGACTCCGCCGTCGCCGCCAACCCCCAGCTGCGCGGCCGGACCCCGCTCCAGGTCTTCGACGCCGTGGTGGCCGCGCTCACCGCCGACGGCTTCGCGGTGATCCTCAACAACCACACCACGAGCTACCGCTTCTGCTGCGGCCTGGACGGCAACGAGCGCTGGAACAGCGGCCAGTCGACCGCGCAGTGGGAGGACGACTGGCTGTTCATGGTGAACCGCTACAAGGCCGACAAGCGGGTGGTCGGCGCCGACCTGCGCAACGAGGTCCGCCGGGACGTCTGGGACGACCCCAACTGGGGCCTCGGCGACGCCCACGACGAGTACGCCGCCTTCGAGGAGGCGGGCAACCGCATCCTCCAGGCCGACCCGGACCTGCTGGTCGTCATGGAGGGCATCAACTGGTACGGCGTCCCCGCCGCGGGGTTCAGCCACGGCCGCCCGATGCTCACCCCGGTGCGCAACCTCTCCAACACCCTGATCGACTCCGGCAAGCTGGTCTACTCCGCGCACTTCTACGCCTACACCGGCCCGGCCAACACCGGTGCGGGCAGCGGCCCGGGATCCACCGCCGACCCGCGCTACCAGGACTTCACCCCGGAGCAGCTCGCCCGGGTGGTGGACGACGAGGCGCTGTTCGTCACCGGGGCCGGGCAGCACTTCACCGCCCCGGTGTGGATCAGCGAGTTCGGCGCGGGCGGCCGGGGCTCGACCGACGCCAAGGAGCAGGCCTGGCTGCACGCGTTCACCGACATCCTGGTCCGCGAGGACACCGACTTCGCCGTCTGGCCGCTGGTCGGCTGGGCCGACACCGCCGGCCGCCCGCTGGACACCTGGGCGCTGCTCTCCTACGGCCCCGACGGCAGGCGCACCGGCCTCACCGACCCCGGCGACTGGCGGGCCGCCGACTGGACGAGGCTGATCGACGCCCCGGCGGCGAGCGGCCCGGTGCCCGCGGTGACCCACTGGAACATGCTCGCCCTCGACCACGGCGACCAGGACCTCTCCCGGCGGATGCTCGCCCGCGCGGACTGGAGCCCGGGCAACCGCAAGGGCAACTGCCCGGACGGCCAGCGGCTGACCGCCCTCGCCCGCGGCGACAGCCGGGCGCTGTGCACCGACGCGGGCGAACCGGCCGCCGGCAGCGGCGACTGGACCACCGTCACCGACGAGCGCTACGTCACCGGGGGCGACTGGGCGTCCGGCTACGACAAGCTCCAGTGCCCCGACCGCACCTTCGCGGTCGGCTACGGCGTGCACGGCAACGGCATGGCCGCCCTGCTGTGCGCACCCGCGGCCGCCCCGCTGCCGCTGAACGGCCGCACCCTCTGGTTCGACCGGGGCGACAACCGGCCCGCGACCGGCGGCTCGGTGGCGAGCGACTGGGCGCCGGGCCGCTACAAGGGCCAGTGTGCGGACGGCGAGTACCTGGCCGGTGTCGCCTCCACCTGGCAGCGCCTCCAGTACGGGGCCCCGGCCGCCCTGCTCTGCCGCCCGCTCGCCTGATCCGGCGCCGGCCCGGGGCGGTTCCGCGCCGCCACGCGGACCCGCCGGGGTAGCGCCGGGGGGGCGCCGGGGCGGCGCGCCCCGGGCGGGGCACGGCCGGGCGAGGGCGCGGGGCCCGTCGGTGCCCCGTGGTCCGGTCGGCGGGCGGTACGACGATGACGAACGATCAGAAGGCCTCCCGGGACGGCATTCCCGCAGGCTGGACGCGTTCATGACGCCTTTGTCAGCGGGGTGGACGACCCTTGACGGCGGTGGGCATCTCTGCCAACCTCTCGGCAGGTCTGGACCAAGATCGGTCTTTTTCATCGGGGGAGAGGACCGGCTCCGAACCGGTCGTGCGCAGGGGGGATCTGCGGGCCGGGAGGGTCGAGGCCGGAGCGGCCCGTCGGCCGGCCGGGGGCCGGTCGGACGCCACCCGGAGGCCGGGTCGCCAGAGCATCCGCGGTGCCGGCCACGTCGGCGCCCGGCCACGGGGAACGCGCCATTCACCGACTGCCGAATCGAGCCGCACATGCCACACTCCCTCCCCCTGCCCGCCTCGCCCTTCCAGCGGGGCGTCTGGTTCACCGAGCGCCTCGGCCAGGCGCACGGGGTGTTCCACATGCCCGTCCTGCTCTCCTTCGACCGGGTCGACGCCGAGGCCCTCGTCCGGGCCGTCTCGACGGTGACGGCACGTCACCCCGCCCTGTCCCGGGTGTTCGTGGAACGCGACGGCAGCCTCGTGCTGGAGCCCGGCCCCGCCCCGGTCCTCGACGTGGTCGACGCCTCCGAGGAGTGCGCGCGGGGCCGGGAGAAGCGGCTGGCCGAGGAGACGGCACGACCGTTCGACCTCCAGGCGGGCCCCTTGGCCCGGTTCACCCTCTACCGCGGCAGCGGTGAGGCGGCGGAACTGCTGGCCGTCGTGCACCACGCGGTCTTCGACGGGGAGTCGAAGGACGTCCTGGTGGCGGAACTCGCCGCGGCCTACGGGCAGGCCCTGGGCGAGGCCGCCCCGGCCGCCGACCGGATCCCGTCCGCGCCCCTCTCCCCGCCCGACCCCGACCTCGTCCGCCGGGCCGCCGACTGGTACGGCCCGCGGTGGGCCGCGGCGACCGAGCCCGTCCTCCCGGGACTGCCGCACGCCGTCACGGCCCCGGCGTCCGGCGAGTCCGACGCGTGGCGGATCGACGCGCGGGGCCGGGCGGACCTGGCCGAGGCCGCGGAGCGCTGCGGCGTCACCGTCTTCGAGTTCCTGCTCGCCGCCCTGCACGCCCTGCTGCTGCGCTACGGCGGCGAGGCCGTCCCGGTCGCCGTGCCGCTGTCCGTCCGGACCCCCGAACAGGCCGGGGAGATCGGGCTGTTCGTCAACGAGCTGCCGGTGCACGCACCGGCCGGGGTGACCGCCCGGACGTCCTTCGCCGCCTTCGCCCGGGCCGTGCGGGCCGAGGCCCGCGGCGGGTACCCGTTCCGTCCGGTGCCCTTCGGCGCGGCGGTCGGCGGCCTCACGCCGCGCGCCGGGCTGGCCCCCGTGTCGTTCGGCTACCGGCGCGGCGCGGCCGCGGACCCGGTGTTCCCGGGAAGCACCGTCCGGGTGGACCGCGCGGTGTTCAACGGCGCCGCCCGCAACACCCTGCACCTCCAGGCGGTCGACACCGCCGACGGGCTCGCCTTCTCGCTCCAGTACGCTCCGGCGGTCCTGTCGCCGGACGCCGTGGACCGGATCGCCGGGCACTGGACGGCCCTGCTGGAGGCCGCGACGGCCGCGCCCGACACGCCGCTGAGCGCCCTGCCGCTGCTGGGCGAGTGCGAGCGGCGCCTGGTGACCGAGGAGTGGAACGCCACCGCCCGCGCCTACCCGCGCGGGCGCACGGCGCTGGACCTGGTGCGGGAGCGGGCCGCCGAGACGCCGGACGCCGTCGCCGTCGGCGCGGGCACCGAGCGGCTGACCTACCGCGCGCTGGTGGAGCGGATCGACGAACTGGCCGCCGTCCTGGGCGGGGCCGGGGTCCGCAGCGGTGACGTCGTGGCCCTGCACCTGGAGCGCTCCGCCGACCTGCCCGCCGTCCTGCTCGCGGTGCACGCCGCCGGGGCCGCCTACCTGCCGCTCGACCCCGGCCACCCCGCCGACCGGCTCGCGTTCCTGCTCGCCGACTCGGGCGCCGCCCTGCTGGTCGCCGACCGGGAGCCCGCCGCCGACGTGGTGGCGGCGGCACCGGCCGTCCTGCGCCTCGGCGGCGGCCGCACGGAACCGACGGCCCCGGGGGCGGAGCCGGCCCCGCCCGGCGACCTCGCCTACGTGCTGTACACCTCCGGCTCGACCGGGCGGCCCAAGGGCGTGGAGATCGGGCACCGGGCCCTGGTGAACCTCCTGACCTCCTTCGCGGACCGGCTGGGCTCGGGACCGCAGGACGTCTGGCTCGGCCTGACCTCGCTCTCCTTCGACATATCCGGGCTGGAGATCCTGCTGCCGCTGGTCACCGGCGGCCGGCTGGTCCTCGCGCCGGACGGCGCCGCCCTGGACGCGCCGGGCACCGTCGGGCTGATCCGGCGGGAAGGCGTGACCCATCTGCAGGCGACCCCCTCGGGCTGGCGCGTGCTGCTCAGCGCCGGGCCCCTGCCGGCCGGGCTGACCGGGATCGTGGGCGGGGAGGCGCTGCCGCTCCCGCTGGCCCGCGAGCTCCGGGGCTCCCTCGGCCGGCTGATCAACGGGTACGGCCCGACCGAGGCGACGATCTACGCCACCTGCGCCGACGTCCCCGTGGAGCCGGACGCCGTGGTGATCGGCCGGCCGGTCGCCAACACCAGGGCGTACGTCCTGGACGCCGACGGCCTCCCGGTGCCGATCGGGATCCCCGGAGAGCTCCACCTGGGCGGCGATGGCCTCGCGGACGGCTACCGGGGGCGGCCCGAACTGACGGCGGAACGTTTCGTCGGGGACCCGTTCGCCGGCGGCCGGATGTACCGCACAGGCGACCTCGTGGCGTGGACGCGGGACGGCGAACTGGAGTTCCACGGCCGGATCGACGACCAGGTGAAGATCCGCGGCCACCGGATCGAACTCGGCGAGATCGAGGCCGCGCTGCTCGACCACCCGGCCGTCGCCGCGGCGGCCGTCGCCGTCCGCGAGCAGGCCGAGGGGGAGCCCGCCCTCGTCGGCTACCGGGTGCCCGCTCCCGGCAGCGCACCGCTGCCCGACGCGGACCTGCGGGACCACCTGCTGCGCACCCTGCCCGCGATCATGGTGCCCCGGCAGTTCGTCACCCTCGACCGCCTGCCGCTCACCCCGAGCGGCAAGCTCGACCGGCGCGCGCTGCCCGACCCGCCGCGCGAGCGGGCCGCGGCGGCGGCGGAGGCCGACGACGTCACGGCGGGCGTCCTGGCGATCTGGGAGGAGGTCCTGGGTGTCTCCGGCCTCGGCCCCGAGGACGACCTCTTCGACCACGGCGGACACTCGCTGACGATCATCCAGATCACCGCCCGGATCCGCGCCGCCTTCGGGGTCGAGCTCGCCTTCGACCTGTTCTTCGACGCCTCCACCCCGGCCGCCCTGGCCGACGTCGTGCGAGAGCGGCGTTGACCGCCGCCGACCGCCCCTGCGCGTCCTCCCCGCTCCACGCCCGAACGGACTGCCGATGACCGACACCCAGGACCTGCCCGCAGGCTGGTCCGCCACCAAACGATCCCTCCTCGCCCAGCGCCTGCGCGGCGCCGCGGCCCCGGTGCGGGTGGTCGAGCCCCGCCCGGAGGGCAGCGCCCCGCCCCTGTCCAGCGGACAGGAACGGCTCTGGTTCATGGACCAGTTCTCGCCCGGCGGGACGGCCTACACGCTCGCCCCGGCCCGGCGGCTGCGCGGCCCGCTGGACCGCTCGGCGCTGGACACCGCCCTGGCCGCCCTGGTGGCACGGCACGAGGGCCTGCGGATGACCTTCCCGGTCACGGAGGACGGCAGGGCCGAGGTCCTGATCGCCGAACCGGGCCCCTTCGCCGCCGCGTTCGTGGACGCCTCGGACGATCCCGACCCCGGCCGAAGAGCCGCCGACGAGATCGGGGCGCTGGTCGCCAGACCCTTCGACCTCGCCACCGGGCCGCTGCTGCGCGCCCTGCTCGTCCGGCTCTCCGCCGAGGACCACGTCCTCGCCCTGGTCATGCACCACATCGTCGGCGACGGCTGGTCGATCGACATCCTCAACCGCGAACTGGACCTGCTCCACGCCCGGTACGCCCACGGCACGGAGTACGAACTCCCGCCCGTCCCCGTCCAGTTCGGGGACTACGCGCGCTGGCAGCGGGACCGGCTGGACAGCGGCGCCCTGGCCGCCTCCCGCGACTACTGGCGCACCGAACTCGCCGACGTCCCCGCCCTGGAACTGCCCGTCGACCGCCCCCGGCCGCCGCTGCTCACCTTCGACGGCGCCGCCGTGGAACTGCACTGGAGCCCGGAACTCGCCCGCGCCGTCGCCGAGTGCGCCCGCGCCCGCGGCGCGTCGACGTACATGGTGCTGATGGCCGGGCTCCAGGTGCTGCTCGGCCGGCACACCGGCCAGCGGGACTTCGCGATCGGCTCGGCCGTGGCCGGCCGTCTCCACCGGGAACTGGAGGCGGTGGTCGGGGCCTTCGTCAACATGCTGCCGATCCGCGCCCGGCTGGAGGAGGGACTCACCTTCGGACAGCTGGTCGGCCGGGTCCGGGAGACCACGCTGAACGCCTACACCCACCAGGAGGTGCCCTTCGAGCAGATGGTCGCCGACCTGGACATCGAGCGGGACGTCAGCCGCTCGGCGGTGTTCCAGGCCACCTTCGCGTTCCAGAACTACGGCGACCGCGCCGCCCCCACCGCACCCGCCGCCACCGCGGAGGGATTCGGGCACGCCGCCACCACGAGCCACTCCGACCTCGCCTTCTACCTGCGGGAGAAGAAGGACGGCGGGCTCTTCGGGCTGATCACCTACCGGACCGACCTCTTCGACGCCGACACCGTGCGACGGCTCACCGAGCGCTTCGAGGTCCTGATGGCGGCGGCGACGGCCGATCCGGACCGGGCCGTCGAGGACCTGCCGGTGACGACCGGCACCGAGCACCGCGACCTGGTCGAAGGATGGGCGGCCGGCCCGGCGCTCCCCGAGGACGGGCCCGGAACGCTGACCGCGCTGCTCGCGGCGGCGGCCCGGCAGGCGGGCGACCGCCCCGCGCTGGTCTTCGAGGACGCCACCGTCACCCACCGCGAACTCGACGCACGGGCGACCGTCCTGGCCCGGCGGCTGCGGGCGCTGGGCGTCGGCCGGGACGACCGGGTGGCGGTGTGCCTGGAACAGTCCCCGGACCTGGCGGTCGCCCTGATCGCCGTGCTGAAGGCCGGCGGCTGCTACCTGCCGCTGGACCCGGAGCAGCCGCCCGCGCGGCTCTCCCACCTGGTGGCCGACGCGGACGTGCGGGTGCTGGTGACGGACTCGGAGCTGCGGGAGCGGTTCCCCGCGTACGGGGGCGCGGAACTGCTGGTGGACCGCGCCGACCCCGCGCCGGACCGGGTGTCGGACGACGCGCCGCTCGCCGAGGTGTCCGGACCGGACGACCTCGCGTACGTCATCTACACCTCCGGCTCCACCGGGCAGCCCAAGGGCGTCGCGGTGCAGCACCGCGAGATCCTCAACTACCTGGCCGGCGTGCGGGAACGGCTGCGGATCGAGCCCGGCGCCCGCTACGGGCTGCTCCAGTCCCTGTCGTTCGACTTCAGTATCACGATGCTCTACCTGGCGCTCACCACCGGCGGCCGGGTGCACCTGCTGCCGCGGCGCATCGCCGGCGCCGAACTCGCCGCACACATCGAGGCGTCGGCGCTCGACTACCTCAAGATGACGCCCTCCCACCTGGCCGCGCTGTCCGCCGACGCCCCGCTCGAACGCCTGCTGCCGCGCCGCGCCCTGGTGCTCGGCGGGGAGGCCTCGTCCTGGGCCTGGGCCGCCGACCTGGCCGGCCGGGGCGGCTGCGCGGTGTTCAACCACTACGGCCCCACCGAGGCGACGGTCGGCGTCACCGTCCACGAGGTCCTGCCGGGGGAGCACGGCCCGGGCAACACCCCGATCGGCACCCCGCTCGCCGGCGCGCGCTGCTACGTCCTGGACGGCGCCGGGCGGCCGGTGCCGCCCGGCGTGACCGGCGAGCTGTACCTCGGCGGGGACCGGCTGGCCCGCGGCTACCTGGGCCGCCCCGAGCTGACGGCGGAACGTTTCGTCGAGGACCCGTTCGCCGGCGGCCGGATGTACCGCACCGGCGACCTGGCCCGCTGGCGGCCGGAGGCCGGGGCAGGCGTGCTGGAGTACCTGGGCCGCGCCGACGACCAGGTCAAGGTCCGCGGCTACCGGATCGAGCCCGGCGAGATCGAGGCCGCGCTCACCGCGCTGCCCGGCGTCACCCAGGCCTTCGTCACCGTCCGGGGCGAGGGGATCCGGCAGAACCTCGTCGCCTACCTCGAACGCGCGGCCGACGCGGCCGTCCCCGCCGCGGCCGAACTGCGGTTGACGCTCGGCGAGGTCCTGCCGGACTACATGGTCCCCGCCCGGTACGTCGTCCTGGACCGCTTGCCGCTGCTGGCCCACGGCAAGGTCGACCGCAAGGCGCTGCCCGAACCCGAGGACACCGCCCCGGCCGCCGGACACGTCGAACCCGAGGGCGACACCGAGACACTGATCGCCGCGATCTGGGCCGAGGTGCTCGACGTCGCGAAGGTCGGCGCCCTGGACGACTTCTTCGAGATCGGCGGGCACTCGCTGCTCGCCACCCAGGTCGTCGCCCGGCTGCGCCGCACCTTCCCCGACCTGCCGACCCCGGTCGGCGTGATGGACCTCTTCCGCTTCCCGACCGTCCGGCAGCTCGCCGGGCTCGTCGCCGACCCGGGCGCCGACCGCGGACCGCGGGGGCTGCTGCACCGGCTCACCCCCGAACGCCGCCGCACCACCGCGAGCGTGGTCTGCGCCCCCTACGGCGGCGGCAGCGCGCTGATCTACAAGCCGCTCGCCGACGCCCTGCCCGAGGACTGGGCGCTGCACTCCATCGCCGTCCCCGGCCACGAACTCGGCGAGGAACCGATGGACGTCGACGAGGTCGCCGACCGGTGCGCGCGCGAGATCGTCGAGGGCGTCGAGGGCCGGATCGTGCTGTACGGGCACTGTGGGGTCGGCGTGCGCCTCGCCGTCGAGATCGCCCGCCGGGTCGAGGCCGCCGGCCGGGAGATCGACGCCGTCCACCTCGGCGGCATCTTCCCCTTCGCCCGCCCCAGGGGACGCGGCGCGGCCGTCGGCGAGCGGTGGGCCGAACTCCTCGACCGGATGCGCAGCGACCAGGACATGATCAACGGTCTGGCCGCCGCCGGGATGGACACCGACGACCTGGACCCGGAACAGCTGCGGCTGATCGTCCGCAACCGCCGCACCGGCACCAAGGACGTCGAACGGTACTTCACCCGGATGTTCGGGACCGAGGGCGGACGGATCAAGGCCCCCGTGATCGCGGTCTGCGGCGACCGCGACCCGGCCACCGAGTTCTACCAGGAGCGCTTCCGCGAGTGGCACCGGATCGCCGACACCACCGCCGTGGTGGTCCTCGACGAGGCCGGCCACTTCTACCTCAAGTACCGGGCCGCCGAACTCGCGGCCGTCGTCACCGGCGTCCACCGGTCGATCGCCGCGGGGCAGGAGGACCGCCACCGCCGGACGGACGGCGCCACCTGGTGGCTGGCCGGGCTCTCCCGGGACGCCCAACGGCCGGTCACGCAGGACGCGCAGGCGCCCGTCCGCCCGACCATGCGCCGCTTCCTCACCGTTGCCTCCGGGCAGCAGGTGTCGATGATCGGATCGGCGCTCACCGAGTTCGCCCTCCCGGTCTGGATCTACCTGCGCACCGGCTCCCTCGCCCAGTTCGGGCTGCTGGCCGCCTGCGGCCTGGTGCCCGGCATCCTCGCCGCCCCGGTCGCCGGAGCGATCGTCGACCGGGGCGACCGGCGCCGGACCATGCTCCTCGGCGACCTCGCCGCCGGCCTCACCCAGGTCGTCCTGCTCCTGCTGTACGCCACCGGCGGACTGGAGGTCTGGCACGCCTACGCGCTCGTCGCCGTGCTGTCCGCCGCCCTCTCCTTCCAACGGCTCGCCTGGAACGCGTCCGTGCCGCAGCTCGTCCCCAAGCGCTACCTCGGCCGCGCCAACGGCGTGGTCCAGATGGCCTTCGGCCTCGCCCAGTTCCTCGTCCCGCTGTTCGCCGTCGGCCTGCTCGCCGCCATCGGACTCGGCGGCATCCTCGCCCTCGACGTGGCCGGCTACGCGGTCGCCATCGGCGTCACCCTGGCCGTGCGCTTCCCGGACGTGATGGGCTCCACCCGGCGGGAGAGCATTCCCGCCGAGATCCGCGAAGGCTTCCGACGGGCCCTCGGCAGCAGCCACTTCCGCGCGATGCTGCTGTACTTCGCGGTCCTGAACGTCTTCCTCTCCCCGCTGTTCCTGCTCACCACCCCGCTCGTGCTCTCCTTCGCCCCGCTCTCCGCGGCCGGCTGGGTGTCCACGGCGGCCGGCCTCGGCGCCGTGCTCGGCGGGATCACCCTGGTGGCCTGGGGCGGACCGCGCCGACGGAAGCTGCGCGGGGTGCTGCTCGCCACCCTGGCGGTCGCCGGGGCCTGCCTGCTCACCGGGCTGCGCCCGTCGATCTGGACGGTCGCCCTCGGCGCGTTCGGCATGACCTTCGCGCTCGCCCTGCTCAACGGCGCCTACGCGACCATCGTGCAGACCAAGGTGCCGCTGCGCTTCCACGGCCGGGTGATCGCGGTCAACACCATGGTCGCCTGGTCGACCCTGCCGGTCGGGTTCGCCGTCGTCGCCCCCTTCGGCCCCGGACTCCTCCAGCCGCTGGTGGACCGCGGCGGCGCCCTCGCCTCCACCGTCGGCCGGCTCATCGGCACCGGCGAGGGCCGCGGCATCGGACTGCTCTACCTGCTGTTCGGCCTCGCCATGGCCGCCCTCGCCCTGGTCTGCCTGGCCGTCCCGGTGCTGCGGCACTTCGACCGGGACGTCCCCGACGCCGAGCCCGACGACCTGGTCGGCCTGAAGGCCATCCAGGACCGGGCCGCCGGCACCGCCCGGCCGTCCAGTGACGCCGACGCCGACGCCGCCGAGCCCACCCTCCCGCACCGCTCCGAGACCGAGGTGACCGTCCGGTGACCACCACCGCCACCCACCCGTTGACCGCCGAACAGCGCCGGCTCTGGTTCCTCCAGCAGCTCCACCCGGACGACGCCGGCTTCAACATGTACCTCAACCGGCGCTGGACCGGGCCGCTCGACCCGCGGGCCCTGCGCACCGCCCTCGGCCGGCTGGCCGAACGGCACGAGATCCTCCGCACCCGCTTCGGGTACGACGACCCCGGGGCCGCGGAGCCCGTCCAACTGGTCCAGCCCCCCGCCGCGATCGACCTGGTCACCCTCCGCCTGCCCGAGGGAGCCACCGAGGCGGACTTCACCGACGCCTGCCGCCCGTACGTCAACGCGCCGTTCGACCTCGCCGCCGCGCCGCCCCTGCGCGCGACCCTGATCAGCGCGGGGGAGCGGGAGCACGCGGTCAGCGTCGTCGTCCACCACATCGTCGCCGACGGCTGGTCCTTCCGCACGATGTGGCGCGAACTGCTGGCCCTCTACCGCGAGGCGATCGGCGAGGCACCGGCCGAGCTGCCCGAACTCCGCTTGCAGTACGGCGACTTCGCCCGCGCCGAACAGGCCAGGACCGGCGGGGAGGCGGGCGAGGAGGCGTTCCGGTTCTGGGCGGACCGGCTCGCCGGCACCGGAGCGCTGCGCCTCCCGTTCGACCGGCCGAGACCGTCGGACCCCACCAGACCCGCCGGCTTCGTCACCGTCGACCTCGGCCCCGAGCTGACCGCCGCCCTCGACCGGCTGGCCCGCCAGGAGCGGTGCACCCCGTTCATGGTGCTGCTCACCGGCTACCAGTGCGTCCTCGCCCGCTGGACCGGCTGCCGGGACTTCGTGGTCGGCACCCCGCTGGCGGGCCGCACCGAGGCGGCGCACGAAGCGCTGCTCGGCTACTTCAACCGCACCGCGGTGATCAGGTCGGACCTGACCGGGGACCCCGACTTCCGCGGGGTGCTGAAGCGGACCAGGTCCGCCGCGCTCGCCGCCCTGAGCCGTCCCGACGCCCCGGCCGAGCGGCTCGCCGCCCACCTCGGCCTGCCCGCGGACACCGGAGCCGGACCGCTCTACCAGGCCGTCTTCGTCCACCAGAGCCAGAACGACCTCGCGGACGGCTCCGGCGAACCCGCGCTGCCCGCGGGCGTCCGCACCACGAGCATGGACTCCGGCTTCGAGCAGGCCAAGACCGACCTGCTGCTCGACAGCTGGCGCACCGCCGACGGCGGCATCACGCTCTCCTTCTGCTACGACCGCGAGCTCTTCGACCGGGAGACCGTCGAGGCGCTCGGCGGCCGGTGCCGCGAGCTGTACGCGCGGATCGTCGAGGACCCGGAACTCCCCCTGCACGGCGACTGGTTCGTCGGAGCGCGGGAGCGGGCGGCGCTGCTCGCCCTGGGCGCGGGGCCGACGGCTCCCGCCACCGTGCGAACGGTGCTGGAGCGGTTCGCGGACCAGGTCGCCGCGCGGCCGGACGCGCCCGCCCTGGACTGCGACGGCCGGACGCTGTCCTACGCCGAACTCGACCGGCGGTCCACCGAACTGGCGCACCGGCTCGGCCCGGTGGCCGGCCGGGTGGTCGCGGTGTCGATGGCACCCTCCTTCGACCTGGTCGTCGCCCTGACCGCGGTCTGGAAGGCCGGCGCCGCCTACCTCCCGCTCGACCCGGCCCACCCCGAGGACCGCCGCGCACTGATGGTCCGCGAGGCCGACGCCGTCCTCACCCTCACCGGCGCGGACCTGCCCGGCGCCGGAACCGCCGACCTGCCCGGCGCCGGGACCGACGACCTCGCCCCGCCCGACCCGCGGGGCCTGGCCTACGTCCTCTACACCTCCGGGTCCACCGGCACGCCGAAGGCCGTCGCCGTCGACCACCCGGCGGTGTCCGCCCGGGTCGACTGGATGACGGGCCCGGACGGCTACGCGCTGGGCCCCGCCGACCGGATCGTCCAGTTCGCCTCCCTCGGCTTCGACACCCACGTGGAGGAGCTCTGGCCGGCCCTGGCGGCCGGGGCGTGCGTGGTGCTGCTGCCCGGCGGCGGCCGGACCCTGCCCGACCTGCTGGACGGCCCGTCCGGCCGGTCCGTCACCGTGCTCGACCTGCCGACCGCCTACTGGGAGGAACTCGTCGGCCTCGGCGAGCAGACCCGCTGGCCGGAGGCACTGCGGCTGGTGGTCATCGGCGGCTCCGAGGCGCGCGCCGACACGGTCGACCGGTGGCGCCGACGGCACGGGGACGCCGTCCGGCTCGTGAACACCTACGGCCCCACCGAGGCCACCGTGATCGTCACCGCGGCCGAGCTGACGGCCGCCGACACCGAGCGCCGGCCCTCGCTGGGCCGCCCGCTGCCCGGGGTCGGGCTGCACGTGCTGGACGAGCGCGGCGGGCTGCTGCCCCGGGGAGCCGAGGGCGAGCTGTACATCGGCGGCAGCGGCCTGGCCCGGGGCTACCTGGGCCGGCCCGACCTGACCGCGACCGCCTTCGTGCCCGATCCGTTCCTCGGCGGCGTGATGTACCGCACCGGGGACCGCGCCCGGTGGCGGGCGGACGGCCGGCTGGAGTTCCTGGGGCGCGGCGACGCCCAGCTGAAGCTGCGCGGCTACCGGATCGAGCCCGCGGAGATCGAGTCCGCGCTGACCGCGCACCCGGCCGTCGCGCAGGCCGCCGTGCTGGTCCGCGACGGCCGGAGACTGCTGGCGTACGCCGTCCCGTGCCCGGGTGCCGAGCCCGGACCGGCCGAACTGCGCGAGCACCTCGCCCTGCGGCTTCCCGCCTACATGGTCCCGGACACCGTGCTCACCCTGGCCCGGCTGCCGCTGACCCCGAACGGCAAACCCGACCTCGCGGCCCTGCCCGACCCCGGGCCGGCCGCCGGGTCGGGCTACGTCGCGCCGCGCACCGACGCCGAGCAACTGGTCACCGACCTGTGGCAGGAGGTCCTCGGAGTCCCGCGGGTCGGGGTGTTCGACGACTTCCTCGCGCTCGGCGGGGACTCCCTCCTGGTCACCCGGGTCGCCGCGCGGATCCGGGCCGGGATCGGACTCGACATCCCCATCCGCGACGTGTTCGAGAGCAGCACACCGGCCGCGCTCGCGGCCCGGATCGAGGCGCTGCTGATCGCCGAGATCGACGCGCTCACCGAGGAGGAGGCGGCCGGGCGCCTCTCCGGCTGAGCGGGCGGGGCCCGGCTTCCGCGCGCAGTGGAAGCCGGGCCCGGGGGCGTTCCGAGAGCGTTCCGAGGGCGCTCCGGCGGCGTTCCGGGGGCGCGGCCGGGGGTGCGGCCGGTGATGGCCGCACCCCCGCTTTCCTCGTGTCAGATACCGGCCGCCCCGGCCAGCGCCGTGGCGAGGTCGTCGGCCAGCGCCGACACCGTCGCCGCCTCGAAGGCGTGCTCGTTGTACCGCAGCCAGCACCGCAGCGAGCCGTCCGGCTGCTCGGTGACCGCCAGCTCCGGGACGTGCCGGTCACCGCCCGGCAGCGGGTACGGCACGGTGGCGTTGCGGGGCAGCTCCCAGGCCGCGCAGGCCACCCCCGGCAGCTGGGCCGGCGCACTCCAGCTCTCGTACCTCAGCCAGGCCGCGAACGGCACCAGCGGGCTGAACTCCGCGAACGGGTAGAGCTGGTGGTCGAGCGCGGCGGTGGCGGCGGACCGGACCCGGTCGAGCAGTTCGGCGAAGCCCGGCGCGCCCGACACGTCCACCCGCACCAGCAGCGACTGCACGAAGCAGCCGACCGCCCGCTCCGCCTCCGGCCTGGTCCGGCCGGGCACCGGCGTCATGAGGACGAGGTCCGGCTGTCCGCTGCGGGCGGCCAGCAGGCCGCTCCAGACCGCCGCCACCGCGAGGAACGGCGTGGCCCCCAGCTCCGCCGCCCTGGCCCGCAGTGCCTCCGCCGCCTCCGGGGGCACCGTGAACGCGTGGGCGGCGCTCAGCACCACCTCGGTGTGGTGGCGCCCCGGGAAGGGGTCGATCGCGGCGGGCGCGTCCGCGAGTGCCGTCGCGAAGTGCGTCCGGGACGCCGGCCAGTGGGCGTTCGACCACTCCGCCAGCTCGCGGTACTCCGGGCCGGGCCGGGCGGCCGGCACCCGGCGCCCGTGGCGCAGCGCCGAGTACGCCACCCCCAGCTCGCGCAGGAGCACTCCCAGCGACCAGCCGTCGCTGACGAGGTGGTGGACGGCCAGCAGGACGACGTGGTCCTCCGGCCCGCGGCTCACCACGGCCAGCCTGGTCATCGGCCCCGCGGCGACGTCCGTCAGGCGGTCGCGCACGGCGACCAGCCGCGCCGACACCTCGTCGTCGCTCGCGCCGGGCGCCTCCACCAGCACCACGTCCGCGTGCGGTTCGTCGTCCAGGACGGCCCGCAGCACCCCCGGTTCGGCGCCGGGCACCGGGACGAACCTCGTCCGCAGCGCGGGATGGCGGCGGATCGCCTCGTGCAGGGCGTCGGCCAGGACGTCCGTCCGCAGGCCCTCCGTCACCCGGAACATCACCGCCACCGAGCCGACGTTGCGGCCCGGGGCCTCGGCCATCCAGCGCAGGAAGTTCTCCTGCTGGGAGGTGAGCGGCAGGTCGTGCGGCTGGGCGCGCAGCGAGCGGAGGAAGTCCGACACCTCGGCCCCGGACCGCTCAGCCGTCCCGGCCGCCGAGGCTTCGGCCCGCTCCAGCCAGGCCGCCTGGGCGCGGAGCGAGGGGCGCTCGAAGACCAGCGCCGTGCGAGCCGCCACGCCGAACTCGGCGGAGATCGCGGCGGCCAGCTGGACCGCGCGGAACGAGTCCCCGCCGAGGGCGAAGAACTCCTCCTCCACCGCCCGGACCGGGCGTCCCAGCACCGTCCGCCACAGGCCGGCCAGGGCGAGCTCCCGCTCCGTCTCCGGGGCCCTTCCCGTCACCGGGGCGGGCTCCTCGAACGCGGTCCGCAGTTCGTGCTTGACCACCTTGCCGCTCGGATTGCGCGGCAGGGAGTCCAACACCAGGATGCGTACCGGCAGTTCGGGCCTGGCGAGCCGCTCGCTCAGGAACAGCCGCAGACCGTCGGCATCGATTCCGCCCGGCAGCGGGACCACCGCGGCGACCGGCACCTGGCCCATCACCGGATGCGGCAGGCCGAGCGCGGCCGCGTCGGCGACCTGCGGGTGCTCGTGCAGCACGGCCTCGATCCGCAGCGTCGAGACCTTCAGCGCACCGGACTTGACGATGTCGCTCTCCCGGTCGACCAGATGGAGGAAGCCGTCCCCGTCCAGCCTGCCGAGGTCGCCCATGCGCACCCAGCCGTCGCGGAAGACGCTGTCGGAGGCCGCCCCGGCGTATCCGCGCGGCGGCCCGGGCTGGCGCAGCCAGATCTCGCCTGTCCCGCCGGGCGGCACCGGCTCCCCGGCCTCGTCCAGGATCCGCAGGTCGGCCGGGTCGGTCGGGCGGCCCACCGAGCCGGGGCGGCCGGGATCCACGATCGCGGAGATCTGGGCGGGGGAGGCCTCGGCCGAGGTGTAGGTGTTGACGACCGTCGCCTTCGGCAGCGCGGCGCTCAGCCCGGCGGCGACGGCCGGCGGGAGCGCGGCGGCGGTGGAACCGACCAGCAGGACGCTGCCGAGGTCCCGGCGGCCGGCCGTCCCGGAGTTCAGCAGTTCCACCGCCATCGACGGCACCAGGAAGACCGTGCCCGCGCCGAACTCCTCGACCACCCGCCCGAATTCCTCCGCGTCGAAGCGCGGCAGACAGATCGTCGTGGGCTGCGCGGTCAGCGCGTTCACCAGAACCGCCTGGGCGGCGTTGGTGCCGATCGGGAAGGCGTGCACCGCGTGCCGTGAGTGCGCGTACGGGCGGGGCCGGGGGTTGAGGACCAGGCCGGCGGTCAGGCTCGCGTGCGCGGCCCGGACGCCCTTCGGGGTGCCGGTGGTGCCGGAGGTGCCGATGATCTGGGCCAGGTCGCCGGGGGCGACCCGGTGCGGCGGCTCGATCCCGTCCGGGGCGTCGAGCGATGAGTCGCCCGGCGAGTGGAACGGGGAGTCGAGCGGAGCGTCGAGGCCGTCGAGCGCGAAGGTGGGCAGCGTGGTGCGCGGGCCGTTCCCGGCGACCGCCCAGCGCGCCCCGGCCGCCTCGACGAGCCGCTCCACATCGGCCGGGGCCAGGTCCTCGCGGATCACCAGCCCGGCCGCGCCCGCGTAGTGGGCGGCCAGGAACGCCACGGCGTACGCGTCCCACTCCCGGTTGGTGAACAGCAGCGCCACCGTGTCCCCGGGGCGCACGCCCGCCCGGGCCAGCCCGTGCGCGGCCCGCACCGCCCGCTCGCGCCACCGGCCGTAGGTGAGGCTCCCACCGCCGGGCACGAGCAGCGCGGTGCGTTCCGGATGGAGCGCGGCCCGGTGGTCCAGGAGCGCTGGAAGCGTGAGCGGGACGGGGACGGGCTGGGCGCTGATGACGACTCCCGGGGGGCTTTCGGAGCGCGGCGGACCGATGCCGGAGGAAGATCGGCCGCTGATTGGTCCAGACCGTATCGGAACGGTGAAGGCGGGCGCCAGATCCGTTCACAGTTCGTCACGACCCTTGGCACGCGGGCCCGGAGCGCCGCCCCGCCGGGGTCAGGAGGGCGGCCCCGGCTGCTCCGGCCAGCCCGCCGTCAGGCGCCCGCGCTCCTGCCACTGCCGTACCCCCGGCCCGTCCGGGGCACCCCGGCGGCAGAACTCCTCCAGCCGGGCGCACCGGGCGAGCATGGCGGCCCGGCGCCGCGGCCAGGGCGGCACCGGCTGCCCGTAGGCGTCGAAGAGGTGGTGCAGGGCGCCCGCCCGGGCCGGGTGGTGCATGCGGACGATCCACTCGCACCAGGCCAGGTCCTCCACCCGCTCGCCGAGGTGGGCGAACTCCCAGTCCAGCAGGCCGGTGACGGCGAAGGTCGCCGGGTCCAGCAGCAGGTTGTTGGGCCCGAAGTCCCCGTGCACCAGTACCGACCCCGGGGGCGCCGGACCGTCGCCGGCCACGCCGGGGTCGACGGCCTGGAGCCGTCGCAGCACCCGCCCGCAGGCGGCCAGGACCTGCGCGCCGTGCCCGGCGTCCAGCAGGTCCTGCGCGGGCACTCCGGGCAGGTGGCCGAGTGTGATGGCGCCCGGCTCGGTGCCGAGCACCGGGGGAACCGGCAACAGCCCGTGCAGCAGGGTCAGCAGCCGGTGCTCGCGCCGGCGCCGCTCCTCGGCGTCCGGCCCTTCGTAGCGTTTCACCACGACGGTGCCGTCGCCCGCGGTGCGGTTGGTCCAGCCGTGCGGGAAGGGCCGAAGCCCGGACGGGTCCTCGCTCACCCCCGCCACTCCTCGGCCAGCAGTCCGAGCACCATCTGGTCCACGAACTCCCCGTACGCCCAGGCGGCTTGGCGCAGCCGCCCCTCGACGGTGAAGCCGACGCCGGTGGCGGCCCGGAGCATCGGGGCGTTGTCCGCCAGCGTCTCCAGCTGCAGGCGGCGCAGGCCGAGCACCGGGAAGGCGTAGTCGCAGAGCACCCGCAGGACGTCCGGTGCGAGCCCGCGGCCCCGGTGTCCCGGCAGCAGGGCGAGGCCCACGTGGGCGCTGCGGTTGTGGGCGTCGATGCCCCACAGCAGCGCCTCGCCGGCCAGCTCCCCGGAGGCCGTCTCGACCACGGAGAAGCACGCCGCCTCGTCGGACGGCCCGGCGACCACGTACGGGGAGTCCGCCGAGCCCGGGGGGATGGGCCGCCAGGGGCGGGAGTCGGCCCGCGAGCGGGTCGCCACGTCGTCGTACAGCTCGGCCAGGAGCACCGGGAGGTCGGCGTCGTGACGGGCCCGGAGGGTGATGTGAGTGCCTTGTAACATGTCACATATTTACCACTGGTGGGGCTGCCGTGACCAACGGGTTTTCCGGTGCCGACCGGCGTTCCGGGGACGACAATCGCTCCCGGGTCGCGGCGCCGGGCCGACGGCCGGCCAGGTGGTCCGAGTGGCGGGGGCCGTCAACTCCCGTGCTCCCGGGGTTGGTTGATGCTCGTCGCTCGACGGTGGCGTGCCCGCTCCCCGCACGGTTCACCCGGACGGCACCGTGTGTTGACCCCTCGGGGGAACGCGGCTCGATTACAAGGTTCGCATGAGAAACATCCACTACGGAGCCGGTGGAATCGCCGCCTCGGCCGCCTTGGCGGCCCTTCTCGTCTGCGCTCCGCAACAGGCGTCGGCGGCCCCCGGAATCCACACATTCGACTTCAAGGGCGCGCCCGAGCAGTACGCGGTCCCCGACGGGATCTGCGAGCTGGTGGTGCGGGCCTCCGGCGGTGCGGGAGGGGACGCCGTCTACGGGTCGCCCGGCGGGAAGGGCGGTCAGGTCCGAGCCACGGTCCAGGTCACGAGCGGTCAGGTGCTGACCGTCGACGTGGGGCAGGCGGGCAGCGGAGGCGACCTCTCCGTCCCCGGCAGCACGGCCTACGGCGGGTACGGCGGTGGCGGCCAGGGCGGCTCCTACAACGCCGAGCACCGGCCCGGCAACGGCGCCATCGGTGCCGGCGGCGGAGGCGCCACCACCGTGACGACGGGTGGCAGCGCGCTGATCATCGCGGGGGGCGGCGGCGGAGGCGCCGGCAGCTTCACCAACGACGGAACCGCGCGGGGCGGCGACGGCGGGCAGGCCGGAACCGACGGGGCCGACACCGGGCAGAGCGCGGCGGGCAAGGGCGGCAAGTCCGGCGGCAGCGGGGGAGCGGGTGGCGCGGGCGGAACCGCCTCCACCGAGTCCGACCGCGACGGCTTCGCGGGCGGCAGCGCCACCGGCACCAAGGGCGGCGACGCGGCCATCAACGTCGGCGACCCCCACATGGGGACCGGCGGCGGAGGCGGCGGCGGGGCCCACGGGGGCGGCGCGGGCGGCTCCTCCACGGAGGGCACGCTCGACGGCGGCGGGGGAGGCGGCGGCTCCAGCCTCGGTCCGGCCTCCGCGACCTTCACCACCGGAGCGCGCAGCGGCAACGGGCAGGTCGTGATCGAGGAGGTCGCCTGCGCCATTCCCTTGACGTCCCCGTCCCGGTGCTGAAGAGTGGAGGGGTGTAGCACCCACTCGCCGTCCCCGACGGCTACTCCCACCCACTCGCCGTCCCCGACGGTTTCTCCCACCCACTCGCAGTCCCCGACCACCGGCCCGAGCCACACGGCGTCCGGCGGCCCGTCGCCCACGGGGGGCCCGAGCCACCACCACTCGCCCGGTCCGGTGCCCGGCCACGGTGGGGGCCAGCTTCCCGAGACCGGGAGCAGCACACCGGCCCTCCTGATGAGTGCCCTGCTCTGCGTGGGCGTCGGTGCCGCCGTGTTCCGTCTCGCCCGCCGGAACGGTCGCCGGCGCTCCTGACGGCGGCGTGGCCCACGGAGCCCACCCGCTGCACGGGAAGTCGGCCGGTCCGACTTCCCGTGCAGCGGAAGCTCCTTGTGCCGATCGCGGTCCTCCGCGCCCGTCGCCTCAGGTCCCCGGAGCCAGCGAGTCGGCCGACGCCTGTGGCCTCGTCACGTGTTCGCCTCGCCCATCACGGCATCCTCGTGGACCGGGCGGTGCAATGGTGGCAGTACACGACATCGACCGGCCCACCGGAGCGGGCCCGTGCCACGGCCCGCGCACACGACACGGCGGACAGCACGCCGAGGGCGAGCAGCACCACGCCCGCAGCGTCCCCACTGAGCAGCGGTTTCGCGGCCAGGACGAGGAGCACCACCGCCGCCAGGAACCGCACGACACCCCGGCCCCGGAGCACGGGCCGATACCGCTCGCGGAACACGGTCAGCTCTGTCGTCTCCTCGCACCGCGGGCAGCCCGTCCCGCCGCCTCCGCCGGCCTGCGCCGTATCGAACAACAGCTCATCCGTCACACGGCAACCCTACGGCTTACGTCCAGGGCGGCTCGACCCCGTCGCTCAAGTCGGGCCGTCGAACCGGATGTCACCTGGTGGGGCCGGGAGGCTGCGCTCGGCGGAGCTCGCCCCCGACCGAGGCGGCCGGGCGGACCTGTGCTGTGATGGGGGTCCGATCAGCCAAGGAGGACGTCGTGACCGTCGAGTCGCACGAGGACTGCGGTCCGGTGTACACCCTCAGCCCGGACGAGCCGATGTTCGTGTCGAAGCGCGTGCGTCGCGGGCAGCCCGTCGTGAGTGTCCACCTCGACGAGGACGGTGACTGGCAGGCGTTCTCGGCGACCGAGCCGCGCTGGTGGAAGGGCGGCCCCAGGCTGGTCCATGCCGCGCACCTGCTGGAGAGCGACCCCTCGATGGCCGGCCTGCCGGCGCTGCCGCTGAATCACTGGGCGACGCGTGAGGACGCCTCGTCGACGGCGTGGCAGGTCTTCCGGGGCTGACCGGGCCCGCGGCGGCCCCGGAGCTGTCGCCCGGCCCGCGCCGGCGCGCCGACGACCTGTGGGCGGACAGGTGATCTCCCTGTCCGGTATGGCAAGTTGTCGCTCGTCCGGGCCCGTCGGCGTAGAGTGGGCGGGTGTCAGCTGATCTTGGAGACCGACCGAAGCCGAAGCCGTTCGATGAGTGGCGGGACATCTATGACGTCCTTGAACAGGTGCGGCAGCGGCCCGGCATGTTCGTGCGCAACGGCTCGCTGGACGACTTGGGCCTGATTTTCTCGGGGTACAGCCTTGCCCTGCGGATTCACGGGGTCGACGAGCGGTTCGATTTCGATCCGGTCGGCCCGTTCCAGCAATGGCTGTGCTGGACGCGCGGTTGGCCGATGAGCCTCAGCTGGTACCAGTTCATCGAGCGGAACGCTGGTGCGGTTCCGCCGCTGGAGGCGTTCTTTCAGCTGCTCGACGAGTGGCGGGCGAGCGTGGCCGCCGAGAACTCGGCAGCAGCGGAAACGGCTCCCTGACAGGCCGTTGAACGGACACTGTCGGGGAAAGACGGTACCCGTGCCCGCGCGGTGGGCGACAGTGGACCCATGACCGCGCTGCACGAGGCGACCGGCGAGCGGCAGACCTGGACCTGCTCGTTCCTCGTCACCTGCACCGGCTACTACGAATACGACCGGGGCCACCTGCCCGAGTTCCCCGGCGTCGGGCGGTTCGAGGGCGTGCGGATCCACCCGCAGCGCTGGCCCCAGGATTTCGACCACGCGGGGAAGAAGGGCCCGTCGACCGTGCGGCCAACGCGACCGGGGACGGCGTCGTCGACGAGCTCTCGTCGGGCTACATCCGGCGCGCGAAGGACGCGATGCCGCGCCAGGGACGGGACTTCCCGTGGCGGATGGTCATGGACTACCGGCACGACAGGAAGGTCCTGCTCTCCGACCCGATCGAGGACGGCGTCCTCCGGTTCACCGGCGCCCCGGACGGCGGTTGATCCGCCACCGGGTTCCCGGGAGTCCCGGACGGGTGGGCCCCGGGGGGGGGGGGTACCTCTCCCCGGGATCCCCGGGGTTCCCCTCGGCGGGGGCTCCCAAC
>NZ_JBHVJT010000035.1:75320-86597 GCF_042798815.1 Kitasatospora sp. NPDC057738
GGGTGGAGGATGGTGCTCTTTGTGCCACGGACGCCAGGAAGGGTGTTGGACCCCCCGTGGGTTCCTGGGGGTCAGGGGAGGGGGGGCCCCTGGGGACGGCCTCCCCCCCCCCGGGCCCCCACCGGGTGTCACGCGAGCGGGACCTCCAACTGCCGGGCCAGGTCCGCGACCAGGGCGTCCAGCCAGCCCCGGACGGTGCCCGGGTCGAACAGGTCGGCGTCGTACTCGACCTGCCCCAGGTAGCCGTCGGCGTCCGGGGTGAGCGAGAACGCGCAGTCGGCGCGGGCGGAGTGGCCGGGGATGTCCTCGATCTCGACGGTCAGGCCGGGGAGGTCGAGGGTGATGGGCGGGGTGCTCTGGACGGCGAGCACGATCTGCGGGTACCCGACGGGCATGGGGACGCCGCGCTCCCGCAGCGGTTCGACCAGCAGGCCGAACGGCATCAGGGAGTGGTCGAGGGCGGAGGCGATCGCCTCGGCGGCGCGGTCCACCAGGCCCGCGAAGCCGCTCTCGCCCCGGGTCGGCACCAGGATCGGCATGCTGCTGGTGAGCAGGCCGACCACCTGCTCGTCGACCGGCCGCCGGCGGTTGGCGTTGGAGAGCAGGATCAGCACCTCCGACGAGCCGCTGAGCGAGCCGAGCAGCCGGGCGAACCCGGCGACCACGACGGCCGAGGCGGTGGTGGAGCGCGCGGCTGCGTAGCGCCCGATCTCCTCGGCCACCGCCGCCGGGATCCGGAACTCGGCCGTCTCACCGTGCCCGGAGCGCCGTTCGGGACGGGGCCGGTCGGTGGGCACGTCCACCGAGAGCGAGGCGCCGCCGAGGGTCTTGGCCCAGTGGTCGGCGGCCGCCGCCATGGACGCCCGGTTGACGACCGTCCGCTCCCAGCAGGCGTGGTCGGTCATCCGGCCGGCCTCTCCCGGCAGCGGCCCGCCCGTGCGGTAGAGCGCACTCAGGTCGGCCAGCACGGTGGCCAGCGACCAGCCGTCGAGCGCGATGTGGTGGATGGTCAGCAGCAGCACCCACTCCTGCGCCGCCGGGCGCAGCAGTCGGGCGCGCAGCAGCGGGGGCGCCGTGAGGTCGAACGGGCGGCCGACCTCGGCCTCCAGGGCCGCGGCGAGGGCCGCGTCCCGTTCGGCGGGGGCGAGCCCGCGCAGGTCCTCGACCGGGACGTCCAGCGGGGTGTTCGGCAGCACCTGCTGGAGCCCGCCGAGCTCGGTGTCCACGAACCGGGTCCGCAGGCTCTCGTGCCGCTCGGTGACCGCCGTCAGTGCGGCGGCCAGCCGCCCGGGCTCCAGCGGGCCGCGCAGGGTGATCCGCTGGAGGATGTTCCACACCGCGGGGTCGGCCGCGTCGCCGTGGGCCTTGTGCAGCCGCCACTGGGTCACCCCGGCCGGCGCGGCGGACAGCGCCTTCCCGGCGCCGGTCAGGATGGTCAGCAGCCGGTCGCGGTGGGCCCGGACGAGGCCGGTGACCTCCTCGTCCATCGCTCCGGCGGGGGCCAGGTAGCCGAGCCGCTCGCCGGTGGTGCGCAGCACGATCTCGCGTTCGTCGAGCAGGCGCAGCAGCCGCGCCCAGCCGTCCTCCGCCGTGCTCGCCGCGTCCTCTCCTCGAACGTCCTCCGCCGTGCTCACAGGGTCCCCTCCTCGAAGGCCGGGGCCGGGTGCTGCTCGGCGGCCGGCTCGTGGGCGGCCATCGCGCGGACGGTCGGGCGGCGGAAGAAGTCCAACACGCCGATCCGCAGCCCGGTCTCCTCGCGGACCCGGTTCAGCAGCCGGGTGGCGGCCAGCGAGTGCCCGCCCAGGTCGAAGAAGGAGGTCTCCACCCCGACGGGGCGGCCGAGCTCCTCCTCCCAGAGCCGTTGCACGGTCCGCTCCAGCTCGGTGGCCGGCGCGGCCTGGGGCTCGTCCGCGCCGAGCGGGCGCGGCTCCGGCAGGGCGGCGGTGTCGAGCTTGCCGTGGGCGTTGAACGGCAGGGCGTCGACGGTGGCCCAGAGTCCGGGCACCATGTAGTCGGGCAGCAGGTCGGCCAGCCGGTCGGCGACCCGGGGCAGGTCGGCGGCCGAGCATCCGACGTACCCGGCGAGCACGGTGCCCGCCGCGGTGCGGCGCGCCGTCACGGCGGCGGCGTGCACGCCGGGAACGCCGCGCAGCACGGTCTCGATCTCGCCCGGCTCGACCCGGTAGCCGCGCACCTTGACCTGGCGGTCGGCCCGGCCGAGGTACTCCAGCCGGCCGTCCGGGCGCCAGCGGCCGAGGTCGCCGGTGCGGTAGCTCGGGCCGTCGGGGGTGTCGGTGAAGACGGCGGCGCTCTCCTCGTCGCGGCCGATGTAGCCGATGCCGACCTGGATGCCGAGGGCGTGGATCTCGCCGACCGCTCCGGCCGGCACCCGGCGTCCGGCGGGGTCGCGCAGCACGATCCGGCTGCCCGGGGTCGGGCGGCCGATCGGCGCGTACTCCGGGCCGTCCGGGTCGATCTCGCCGGCCGTCAGTGCGTGGGTCTCGGTCGGGCCGTAGTGGTTGATCAGCCGGCAGCCGGGGTTGCGGCCGAGGAAGGCCCGCAGCCCGGGGGTGACCAGCACCTGCTCGCCGCCCGAGATCAGCTCCCGCAGGTGCGGCACGGGCTCCTCGCCGAGCGCGTCGGCCAGGGCGGCCAGCGGCGTGTACGGCAGGTGGAGCCGCTCGGCCCGGGTGGAGCGGACCACGGCGGCCAGCGCCGTCACGTCGTAGCGGGTCTCCTCCTCGATCAGCAGCAGGGTGCCGCCGCCGGCCAGCGTGGTGAGGATCTCCTGGACGCTGACGTCGAAGCCGCAGGAGGCGTACTGGAGGGTACGGGCCGCGGGGTGGTCGGCGACGTTCCAGGCCACGAAGTGGGCCAGGGCGAGGGAGTGCATCAGCACGCCCTTGGGGCGGCCGGTGGAGCCGGAGGTGTAGAGCAGGTACGCGGGGGCCTGCGCCGAGGGGGCGGGCAGCGGGGGCAGTTCGGCGGCGGCGTCGGCCGGGGCGGTGGCGGTGAGCACCGTCGGGACGGTCAGGCCGAGCTCCGCCGGGGCGTCGTCCGTGGTGGTGAGCAGGACGACCGGCGCGCTGTCCTCGACGATCAGCCGGCAGCGCTCGGGGCCCTGCAGCACGTCGACGGGTACGTGGACGGCGCCGAGGCGCAGGATGGCCAGCAGAGCGGCCACCAGGTCGACCGAGCGGGGCAGCAGGACGCCCACCCGGCTGCCCTCGCGGACGCCGGCCGCCAGCAGCCGGCCGGCCAGGTCGTCCGCCCGGGCCAGCAGCGTCCGGTAGTCCGTCCCGGTGCCGTCGGCGGCGACCACCGCGGTCTGCTCGGGCCGTCCGGCCGCGGTCGCGGCGATGGTGGCCAGCGGGTGTTCGGGTTCCCGGACGACCGGGGGGCCGCACTCCAGGGCGGTGTCGGCCTCGGTGGCGGACACGGCGGTGAGTTCGACGAGGGGGCGCTCCGGGTCGGCGACCGCGGCGGTGAGCAGCCGCTCGAAGGCGCCGAGCAGCCGGTCGACGGTGGCCCGGTCGAAGAGGGTCTCGGCGTACTCGACGTGGCAGCGGATGCCGTCGGGCAGGCTGGTCAGGAAGAGCGTCAGGTCGAAGGCGGCGCGGTCCGCGACGTGGTCCAGCGGACGGGCCGTCACTCCGGGCAGGTCCAGTTCGAAGACCATGTGGTTCTCGAACTCGACCATGACCTGGAACAGCGGGTTGCGGCTGGTGTCGCGCTGCGGGTTCAGCTCCTGCACCAGCACCTCGAAGGGCAGCTGCTGGTGCTCGTAGGCGTCGAGCGCGGTGGAGCGGACCCGGCCGAGCGCCTCGGCGAAGGCCGGCTCGCCGGCGAGGTCCAGGCGCAGCGCCAGGGTGTTGACGAAGAACCCGACCAGGTCCTCGGTGCCGTCGGCCCGGTTGGCCACCGGGGTGCCCAGCACGATCTCGTCCTGGCCGGCGTACCGCTGCAGGACGCCGGCGAAGCCGGTCAGCAGCACCATGAACAGGGTGGAGCGCTTGGACCGGGCCAACTCCCGCAAGCCGTCAGCGAGTTCGGCGGGCAGGTGGTGGACGAAGGAGCGGCCGCGGCCGTCCGGCACCGCCGGGCGCGGCCGGTCGGTGGGCAGGGACAGCACCGGCAGGTCACCGCCGCCGAACACCTTGCGCCAGTGGGCGAGGCTCTCCTCGTACTCGCCGGCGGCCACCCGGGCCCGCTCGCGGACGGCCTCGGTGGCCGGGCCGGTGGTGAGCACCGGGAGCCGGGCGGCCCGGTCCTCCCGGGCGGCCAGGTAGAGCTCGCCCAGCTCGCGGGTGATCACCACGGTGGACAGGGTGTCGATCACGATGTGGTGCATCGAGAGGACCAGGACGTGCCGGTCGGCGTCCTGCTCCAGCAGCAGGGCCCGGAACAGCGGGCCCTCGGCGAGGTCGAAGCGGTGGGCGCCCTCGGCGGCGACCAGGTCGGCCACCGGGTCCGGGCTGCCGCCGTCGGCCGTGAGCCGCTGCAGCACCGGGCCGGCGGGCGGCGCCAGCACCTGCTGGAACGGTTCGCCGTCCTGCTCCCGGAAGACGGTGCGCAGCGCGACGTGGCGTTCGACCAGTCGGCGCAGCGCGGTGTCCAGGGCCTGCGGGTCGAGCGGGCCGTCCAGGGCGATCGCCTTGACCTCGTTGTACTGCCCGCCGTCGGGCAGCATCCGGTGCAGGAACCACATCCGCTGCTGGGCGTAGGACAGCGGCGCGCCGCGCAGGGTGTCCCGGCGCAGGACGTCGAGCTGGGGCAGGCCGGCCGCCACCAGGTCGGGGGAGAGCCCGAAGTCCACGAAGGCGGCGATCTCGTCGGCGCCGGCCGCCCGCAGCTCGGACAGCACCCCCTGGACGCTCTCCGGGGTGCCGATCAGCGCGCGGGAGGCGCAGTAGCGCTCGTACGCTCGCTCCAGCACGAACTCCAGGTCGTCATCGCGGGCGCTCTCGTAGTCCAGGGTCAGGCCCAGGCTGTTGGCCATCTGCCCGAACAGCGAGAGCGAGGAGCGCAGGTAGTTGCAGAACGGCCGGTAGGCCTGCTCGCGGGCGGTGGCCAGGTCGGTGCCCAGGTAGGTGTGCACCAGCACGACCACCCGGCCGGCCTCCGGGTCGAGCCCGTGCTCGGCCCGGGTGCGCCGGTAGACCTCGATGTTCTCGGCCAGCTGGGAGATGTCCTGGGTCATCAGGTTGGTGATGACGCCGAGGTCGTGCCGGGCGGCCTCGCGGAAGCTGTCCGGGTTGCCGACGATCGCGGTGAACATGGGCGGCAGGTCCTGCAGCGGGCGCGGGTGCAGGGTCACCTCGATCGGCTCGCCGTTGCCGTTGCGGCCCTGGTACGGCTCGCCGCGCCACAGCGCCCGGACGGTGTCGATCTGCCGGTGCATCAGCTCCTTGTGGCTGCCGTAGTTCTCGGGGAAGAACAGGAAGTCGTTGGGGTGCCAGCCGCTGGCGCAGCCCAGGCCGACCCGGCCGCCGGACAGGTTGTCGACCACCGACCACTCCTCGGCCACCCGCACCGGGTGGTGCAGCGGCAGCACGGCGCAGCCCGCGTTCAGCCGGATCCGGCTGGTCTCCCGGGCGAGGGCGGCGGCCAGCACCGAGGGGTTGGGGAAGATGCCGCCGAAGGAGTGGAAGTGGCGCTCCGGCAGCCAGACCGAGTGGAAGTCGTGCCGGTCGGCGAAGCGGGCGCTCTCCAGGACGATGCGGTACTTCTCGTCCTCCGGGGAGTCCAGGGGGTAGTCGCCGAAGAAGTAGAGGCTGAAGTCCACCGGCCGCTGCGGGTCGCTGACCGGCCGGTACGGGATCGGCTCCGCCTGGCCGCGCACGGTCTCGGCGGGGACGGCGAGTTCGGCGGCCGGCCGGGGGGCCGGCAGGCGGACGCCGGGCGAGGCCGGGAAGAAGCCGCCGCGCCGCAGGTCGCGCAGCGACTCGCGGACCGAGTCGATCACGAACTCCAGGTCGCCGTCGGTGTGGGCGGTGGAGAGGAAGAAGTTGCGCCACTCCCACACGTAGACCCCGCGGGTCAGCAGGTGCGGGAAGAGCAGTTCCATGTCGGCCCGGGGCTCGAAGCGGAAGAGCGAGCCGAAGTGGGCCAGGCGCAGCGGGAACTCCTCCTCCTCGAAGAAGCCGTTCAGGGTGGCCGCCAGCTCGTCGGTGCGGGCGTTCAGCCGCTCCTGGAGGCCGGGGCCGGCCGCCTTGAGGTGGCGCAGCACCGCGCCCGCGGCGGTCATCGCCAGCGGGTGCTGGATGTAGGTGCCGCCGAAGAAGGTGGTGTCCTTGGGCGGGTAGCTGTCGTCCCCGTAGTCCCAGTGGCCGCCGTCGATCCCGTCCATGATGTCGGCCCGCCCGGCGATCGCGCCGATCGGGTAGCCGCCGCCCAGCACCTTGCCGTAGGTGGACATGTCGGGGGTGACGCCCCAGAAGCCCTCGGCGCCGCGCAGGTGGGGCCGGAAGCCGGTGAGCATCTGGTCGAAGACCAGCACGATGCCGAGCCGGGTGGTCAGTTCGCGCAGCGAGCGGACGAAGTCGGCGGGCTGGCGGCCGGGGTGGCGGCTCTGCACCGGCTCGACCAGGACGGCGGCGATCCGGTCGCCGTGCTCCTCGATGACCTTGAGGCTCTCCGGGTCGCCGTACCGCAGCACCAGCAGGTCGGCGACCGCGCTGCCGGGGATGCCGATGGAGATGGGGACGGTCTCCCGGTCGGCGCCGCGGCCCAGTGTCCGGCCCAGGGTCTGGTCGGAGTGGCCGTGGTAGGAGCCCTCGAACATGACGATCTTGTCCCGGCCGGTGTGCGCGCGGGCCAGCCGGATCGCCCCGGCGTTCGCCTCGGTGCCGGAGTTGGCGAATGCGACCCGCTCGGTGCCGGTGAGCTCGGCCAGCAGCTCGGCGGCCTCGCCGGTCTCCGGACCGCGCGGGCCCAGCCGCAGGCCCGAGGACAGGTGCTCGCGGACGGCCTCGGAGACGAACTCCGGGTCGTGGCCGAAGAGCAGGACGCCGAAGCCCATGGTGATGTCGACGTACGCGTTGCCGTCGACGTCCTCCAGCCGGGAGCCCTGTGCCCGCCGGGCGGCGAGCGGGTAGAGCATCTCCTTGGTGCCGGAGCGGAAGCCGACCACGGCACGGCTGTCCGCCAGGGTGCGGCGGTGGCGGCGGGTGATCGCCTTGGAGGCGGTGGTGCGGGCGGTGAAGCGGGCGACCAGCTCGTCCACGTGGGCGCGCTGCTGGTCGGTCAGGCCGCCGGAGGCCATGCCGGACTCGCGGGAGACGGTCACCCGGGGGCCGTGGACCTGCGGGGCGGGTGCCTCGGCGGCGGGCGCGGCGGGCGCTGCGGCGGGTGCCTCGGCGGCGGGTGCGGGGGCGACGGCGGGCGTCGGGACCGGGGCGGTGACGGGTACGGCCGCCGCCGGGGGCAGGGCCGCGGGCACGGGCGCCGGGGGGAGCGCGGGCGCGCCGCCGGCCAGCAGGCCGAGCTGGTCGCGCATCAGGTCGGAGAACTGGCCGAGGAGCGCGAGCTGGCGCTCGATCAGGCCGGTGCCGTCGGTCACCGGCCGCAGCGCGGTGGGCACCGCCTGCGGGGCGGTGGGCGCGGCGGGCGCGGGCTGGGGAACCGGCACCGCGGCCGGGGCCTGGACGGGCGGTGCCTGGACGGCCGGGGCCGGGTGGACGGCGGGTGCGCCCTGGGCCACCGGGGCGGCCTGGACGGCAACGGGAGTGGCAGCGGGAACGGCGGCCGGAGCGGGCGCCGCAGCCGTGGCGGCCGCCGGAACGGGCGCGGGCTCGGGCTCCGCCACGGGCTCCGGCTCGGCGGCCGGCAGCAGCGTGGCCAGCACCGCCGGCTCCAGCCGGGAGGCGATCAGCCCGGCCAGCCGGGCCGGGGTGTCGGCCGCCTCGAAGAGTTCGCGCATCGACACCCGGACCCGGAACGCGCGCTCCAGGTCGCGGATCATGTTGATCATCGAGAGCGAGTCGGCGCCCAGGTCGAAGAACGGCTCGTCCGTCCCGACCGAGGCCTCGTCGTAGCCGAGCTGGCGGGCCGTCTGCTCGACGACCTGGCGCAGGACGGCCTGCTCGGCGAGCTCCTCGGGGCTCGGCGTCGGTGCGGCGGCCGGCGTCGCGGCCGGCGCGCTCTGCTGGGGTGGGTCCTGGTGCATGGCGGGGTCCTCGATGGTGGGCCGGGCAGGGGCGGTGAACCAGTGGCGGCGGCGTTGGAAGACGGTGGTGGGCAGCGGGACGCGGCGGGCAGGCCCGTCCGGCCAGTCCCGGGCGGCGGCGAAGCGGGCCCAGTCGAGCGGGACGCCGTGCGACCACAGCGCGGCCGCGGCGGCGTCGAACTGCTGCTCCGGCGAGGCGCCGCGCCGGCCGCCGGCGACGAAGTGGCGGTGCGGCAGCTCCCGGCGGCCCATGCCGGTCAGCGTCGGGTGCGGGCCGAGTTCCAGGAACAGCTCGTGGTCCAGTCCGTCCAGCGCGGCGAGCACCTGGTCGAACCGGGCGGTCTCCCGGGTCTGCCGCAGGAAGTACTCGGGCGTCGGGACGGTCCCGGGGGCCAGCACCTCGCCGCCGAGGTTGCTGACCAGCGGGACGGCCAGCGGCCGCAGGCGCAGCCGGGCCAGCTGGTCGCGGAACGGGTCGAGCATCGGGTCGAGCAGGCGGGAGTGGAACGCCCGGTCGGTGGCCAGGCGTTCGGTCGTCACCCCGTCGGCGGCCAGTACGGCCTCGGCGGCGGCGATCTCGCGCGGCGGGCCGGCCAGCACGCACTGGCCCTTGCCGTTGACCACGGCCAGGTCCACCCCGGGCAGCCAGTCGCCGAGCCCGGCCAGCCGGTCCGGGCCGGCCGAGACCACCGTCATGGCGCCCGGTTCGGTCAGCCGGTGCATCAGCCGGCCGCGCAGCGCCGTCAGGAACATCCCGTCGGCCAGGTCGAGCGCGCCGGCCGCGTGGAAGGCCGCGTACTCCCCGGCGCTGTGCCCGGCGACTGCGGCGGGACGCACGCCGAGCTCCTGCCAGAGCCGCAGGTAGGCGACTTGGAGGGCGAACAGCGCGGGCTGCGCCGCCTCGGTGGTCCAGGTGTCCTCGGTGCCCTGCGCGGCGGGGTCGAGCAGCAGCGGCAGCAGCGGCTCGTCCCAGGCCGCGCGGTGCAGCCGGTCGCACTCCTCCAGGACGGCGCGGAAGACCGGGAAGGCGGCGTGCAGTTCGGCGGCCATGCCCCGGTACTGGGAGCCCTGGCCGGTGAAGAGCAGCACCGGCCGGACCTCGCCGCGCCCGGTCTCGCGGTGGGCCGCGCCGGCGGTGGGCCGGCCGGCCAGGAAGGCGTCCAGGCCCTTGCGCAGGGCGGCCGGGTCGGGGCCGGTGACGGCCAGCCGGTGGCGCAGGGCGCGCCGGCCGGCGCCGAGGGTGAGCGGCAGGTCGCCGGGTGCCAGGGCGGGTTCGGCGTCCAGCCGGTCGCGGAGCAGTCCGGCCAGCTCGGTGAGGCCCTGGGCGGTGCGGGCCGAGAGCGGCAGCACGGTCGGGGCCGGCCGCGGCGCGGGCACCGCGGCGGCGGGCGGGGCCTGCTCCAGCACCAGGTGGGCGTTGGTGCCGCCGACGCCCAGGGCGCTGACCCCGGCCCGGCGCGGGGTGGGGCCGTCCGGCCAGTCCCGGCGCTCGGCGGCGAGCCGGAACGGGCTGCCGGCCAGCTCCAGCGCGGGGTTGGGGCTGGTGAAGTTCACCAGTGGCGGGACGGTGCCGTGCCGCAGCACCAGCAGCGCCTTGATCAGGCCCGCCATTCCGGCGCAGGTGTCCAGGTGGCCGATGTTGGGCTTGACCGAGCCGAGCGAGCAGAACCCGGCGGCCTCGGTCCGGGCCCGGAACGCCTGGGCCAGCGCCCGGAACTCGATCGGGTCGCCGAGCGGGGTGCCGGTGCCGTGGGCCTCGATGTAGCCGATGCTCTCGGCCGGTACGCCCGCGAGGTCCAGGGCCCGGCCGACCACGGCCGCCTGCCCGTCCACGCTGGGCGCGGTGTAGCCGACCTTCCGTCCGCCGTCGTTGTTGACGGCCGAGCCGAGGATCACCCCGTGCACGGTGTCGCCGTCGGCGAGCGCCCGGTCGAGGCGCTTGAGCAGGACGGCGGCGACGCCGTTGCCGCCGACCGTGCCGCCCGCGTCGGCGTCGAAGGCCCGGCAGGCGCCGTCGGGGGAGAGGATCGACCCCTCCTCGTAGCGGTAGCCGGCGGCCTGCGGGATGTGCAGGGCGGCGGCCCCGGCGAGGGCCAGTTCGCAGTCGCCCGCCAGCAGGGACTGCACGGCCAGGTGCACCGCGACCAGCGAGGTGGAGCAGGCCGTCTGCACGCCGATCGCCGGACCGGTGAGGCCCAGCCGGTAGGCGACCCGGGTGGCGGCGAAGTCCGCCTGGTTGCCGATCGCGGTCTGCAGGGCGGCCACCGGTTCGGCCGGGTCGGCGGTGGCGGCCAGGGTGTGCTGGTAGTAGTTGCGCAGCGCGTACAGGGTCATCCCGGTGCCGGCGAAGACCCCGACGCGGCGCTCCGGGTCCGGCGCGTCGTAGCCGCCGTCCTCCAGGGCCTGGCGGCAGATCTCCAGCAGCAGGCGCTGCTGCGGGTCCATCAGCGCGGCCTCGGTGCCGCTGATGCCGAACGCCTCGGCGTCGAAGTGGTCGACGTCGGTGAGCGCCCCGGTGACCGGGACGAAGTCGGGGTGGCGGTACTCCTCCGGGCGCAGTCCGGCGGCCGCCAGCTCCTCCTCGGTGAACCGGATGGTGCTGCGGACGCCCTCGACGATGTTCCGCCAGTACTGCTCGGGGGTGTCGGCGCCCGGCAGGCGCAGCGCCAGGCCGACGATCGCCACCCGGCGGTCGTCGCCCGGCCCGGCGTCGGTGCCGGCGGCGGGGGAGCGGAGCGCAGCGGCGGGTGCGGCCGGTTCGGCGGCCAGGTGCTCGATCAGGGCGTCCACGGTGGGGTGGCGGAACAGCTCGGTGGGCGCCGGGGGCGTGGGCAGCACGGCGCTGAGCGCGCCGTGCACCCGCATCAACTGGAGGGAGCCGATGCCGAGTTCGGCGAGCGGGCGACCGGGGTCCAGCGGGGTGTCCAGGACGGACTCGAAGGCGTCCAGGACGAGTCGGCGCAGCCCGGACGGTGCGGTCCGGCCGGTGCCCGGGACGGGCTGTGCGGCGGGCCGGCCGTCCGCTGCCGCGGTGCCCGGGGCCGAGGTGCCCGGGGCCGCGGTGGACGGCGCCGGGGCGGCCGCGGTCACCGGGCGGGGCGCGGTGGCGC
>NZ_JBHVJT010000036.1:0-85864 GCF_042798815.1 Kitasatospora sp. NPDC057738
GCACCACGCAGACCGGCATGCCCCGCCGTCGGTCGCGCACGGTCGACCCCGCCGCCGCCGCGCCGAGCGCGTCCTTCGCGTCCGGAGTCCCGAACTGCCCGGGCACTGCGACCGGCCGGACCGGCGGAGGAGCGTCCGGCGCCGGTCCGTACGCCGGTCCGTACACCGGGCCGGACGCGGGGCCACCGGCGGACGGCGTGGTGACGGGCGCGGCCGGCGCACTCACCGAGTCCGTCCGCACGGTCACCGGCCCACCTCCGCCACCACCACCCGCACCGCCACCGCCACCGCCGTGCGCGGAGGCCGCGGGCGCCTGGAGCGGGTAGTCCCCGTCCGCCCGGACCGCCGGCCCGCCGCCCTGCCGGACCGGCGCGACCGCGGACGGCGCGGACGGCGCGGACGACGCCGGTGGCGACCAGTCACCGCCCCCGCTCCCCGTCGCCCGGTGCTGCCCCGGCGGGCCGCCGGCGGCGGCGTACCCGCCCCCGGCCCCGCCCGCCGACGCCCCCGCCGACGCCCCGGCCGTCACGTTCGCCGCGACCGCCACGTCCGGCCCACCGACGACCGCCCCCGGATCCGCCACCGCGACCGAGGCCACCGTCACCACGCCCGGCGTCCTCGGGTCCGCCGGCCCGCCGGGCGTCCCACCCGCGCCCGGCCCCCCGGCGCCCGGCCCATCCGGTCCCCCCGGTCCCCCCGGTCCCCCCGGTCCCCCCGGTCCCTCCGGCCCGCCCGCCCCCGGCGTCAGCCCGGCGAGCGGCACCCCGCGGACCGCCTTGCCGTTCTCGTCTGTGAGCACCGGCTGCCCGTGCTCGTCGAGCCGGACGGCGAGGTCCGCCACCCCGACCACCGGCTTGCCGTCCGGCCCGGGGACGACCAGCAGCCCGGTGGCGTCGGCCACCGGTGTGCCGTCGGCGCGGAGGATGACCGGCTGCCCGTCCTGGCCGAGGACGGGCGTGCCGTGCTCGTCCACCTTGACCGTCAGCCCGGGCACGCCGACCAGCGGCTTGCCGTCCTTCCCGGCGAGCAGGACCAGCCCGGAGCCGTCCGCGCCGAGCACGCCCGGTTCGCCGAGGGCGGCGGGCAGCCCGGCGGCGAGCGGGTCGAACGCGCCGCCGCGGTACGAGGCGGCGGTGATCCCCGTCCCCTGCGCGGTGCCGAGCTTCAGCAGGGCGACGGCGGCCGGTTCCTTGAGCACGCCGGACAGGGCGTCCTTCATGGCGCGGCCGAGTTCGGCGAGCAGTCCGCCGATCTTCAGCCCGGCGGCCTCGACGGCGACGGCCGCCCCGCCCGCCGCGACCTGCTCGGTGGCGGTGTTCCTCAGCTTGGACGCGAAGCCGCCGACGGCCTTCTCCAGTCCGCCGACCACCCCGCTCCGCGCCGGGTCGCCGCCTGCCGTCGCGGCGACCTCGGCGACCTCGGCGGCCGTCTGCTTGGCCTTGGCCGCCTGCTCCTCGGCGTGCCGGAGTTCGGCGGCGAGCTGCTGCAGGGTCGCGACGATCTCGGCCTTGCAGGTGTCCACGGCGCGCGCGGCGGTGTCGAAGGCCCCGGCGACCAGCCCGACCGCGCCGTGCGCGTCGTCCAGGTGGCCCTTGTTGCCGGCGCTGAAGCTCTGCCAGTACGTGCCGAAGGCCTCGACCGCGTGGCCGGAGTTGTCGGCGGTGACCCGCCGGACGGACTCGCCGCAGCGGCGGGTGAGCCGGTCGGCCTCCTTGCCGAACTCGCGCCAGACCCCGGCGGCCCTGCGCAGGCCCTCCTCGTCGGCCTGCGGCCACTGCTGGCCGGTCCGGGCCAGCACCGGGACCAGTTCCTCGGGCAGTTTCCGGGACACGCGCTTCCCCCTTCGAGCCGGGTCCGTCAGACCGACATGTCCTTGGGGACGGCGGGAGCCGCCCCCGGGGTTGCCCCCGGCGCCGTGGAGTGCACCGCGGGCGCCACCGGCGAGGCCCCCGGCACCCCTGCAACCGCCGCCGGCCCCGGCACCGCCGCGCCTGCCGCGGCCCCCGGCACCACCGAACCTGCCGCCCCCGGCACCGCCGTCGCCCCGAACCCGCTCGCCGCCGAGTTGTCCGCGTCGGCCGTCCGCGCGGCCATGGTGTGCAGCCCGGCCCCGACCCCGGTCACCCTCCCGGCCAACCCGCGCAGCCCGCCGACGAGTTCACCGCGCGCCTGCCCGTACACGGCGGCGAAGCCGCTGCCCGGCCGGTCCGTCCCCCAGGGCGCGCCGAGCGCGGCGAGGCCCTGTTCCAGGGCGGTGACGGCTTTCGCCAGCTCGCCGCCGAGCTTCTCGAACTCCCGCCCCTCGCCGTGCAGTTCCCACGGCTTGAGGACGAACTCCCCGCCCGCGCGGCCGGACGCCCCGGTGCTGCCGCCTGCCATCCCCGTACCTCCCCGTCACGGGCCGGTGGCGGCCCGGTAGCGGTCCGTGGCGGACCGGCCGCCATCGTAGGCCCGCCTCCGGACCCGCCCGCAGGGCCCGCCGGACCTCTTCACCCCGCCTTCACGCCGTTCGGCCCCGCCGCTCAGGCCCCGCTTCGGCCCCGCTTAGGGCCCGCTTCGGGCCCCGCCACCGGTCCCGCCACCGCGCTCCCGCCGCCGAAAGCTCTACCCTTGCCGGGTGGCACCAGCAGAAACGTCCAAGAAGAAGTCCAAGGCGAAGCCCGAGGCCGCCCCCGCCCCCGCCCCCGTCGATCTCGCGATGCCGACCCTGCGGCGCGAGATCCCTCGCGACGAGGTCCCGCTCGACTTCCCCCGCGCCTGGGTCGAGTTCGCCGACCCCGCCGACGAGGAGCAGGTCTTCCGCTGCGACCTCACCTGGCTGACCTCCCGCTGGTCCTGCGTCTTCGGCCAGGGCTGCCACGGCATCCGCGAGGGCCGCGGCGAGTCGGACGGCTGCTGCACGCTCGGCGCGCACTACTCGGACGAGGACGACGAGAAGCGCGTCCTGGGGCACGCGGCCCGGCTGACCCCCGAGCTGTGGGAGAACTTCGCCGAGGGCACCGACGCCGAGGGCCGGATCACGTCCGACGGCGGCATCACCATGCTGGACGAGGACGGCGACCGCCAGACCCGCCGGGTCGGCGGCGCCTGCATCTTCGTGAACAGCCCGGACTTCGCGGGCGGGGCCGGCTGCGCGCTGCACGCGCTCGCGCTCAAGGAGGGCCGCGAGCCGCTGGAGACCAAGCCGGACGTCTGCTGGCAGCTGCCGGTCCGCCGCACCTACGACTGGATCGACCGCCCCGACGACACCCGCTACCTCCAGGTCACGATCGGCGAGTACGACCGCCGCGGCTGGGGCCCGGGCGGCCACGACCTGCACTGGTGGTGCACCGGTGCCCCGGCGGCGCACCAGGGCGCGGAGGCGGTGTACGTCAGCTACCGCCCCGAGCTCACCGAGCTGATGGGACGGAAGGGGTACGAGGTGCTGGCCCGGCTGTGCGAGGAGCGGATCGCCACCAAGGGCGACCGCAAGGTGGCCCCGCACCCGGCGGACCCGGTCAGGAAGTCCAAGAAGGACCGACCGGCGAAGGACTGACCGGCCCCACCCGCCGGCACCGGCCCACCGGTCGGCACCACCCCCGCCCGCCGGCCCCGGCCCACCCGCCGGCACCGCCCTACTTGTCGATGTCGCCGACCACGAAGAACATCGACCCCAGGATCGCCACCATGTCCGCGACCAGCGTCCCCGGCAGCAGCTCGGTCAGCACCTGGACGTTGTTGAAGGACGCCGAGCGCAGCTTGAGCCGCCACGGCGTCTTGTCGCCGCGCGAGACCAGGTAGTAGCCGTTGATCCCGAGCGGGTTCTCGGTCCACGCGTAGGTGCTGCCCTCGGGCGCCTTGAGCACCTTGGGCAGCCGCTGGTTGACCGGGCCGGGCGGCAGCGTGGCGAGCTTGTCGAGGCAGGCGTCGGCGAGGTCCAGCGAGTTGAGGGTCTGCTCCAGCAGGCACTCGAAGCGGGCCAGGCAGTCGCCCTCCTCGCGGGTGACCACGGTGAGCACCTGGCGCAGTTCCTCGGAGCCGTACGCGAGGTACGGCTCGTCGCGGCGCAGGTCGAGGTCGAGGCCGCTGGCCCGGGCGATCGGGCCGCTGACGCCGTACGCCTCGGCCTGCGCCCGGGTGAGGATGCCGACGCCGGCGGTGCGGGCGCGGAAGATCTCGTTGCCGAGGACGAGGTCCTCGAAGACCGGCAGCTGCGAGCGCACGGTGGCGACGGCGGTGCGGACCCGGCCGAGCCAGCCGGCCGGCAGGTCCTCCTTGAGGCCGCCGACCCGGTTGAACATGTAGTGCATCCGGCCGCCGGAGGCCTCCTCCAGCACGTGCTGGAGGTCTTCGCGGCCGTTGAAGGCGTGGAAGACCGGGGTGATCCCGCCGAGCTCCAGCGGGTACGAGCCGAGGAACATCAGGTGGTTGAGCACCCGGTTGAGCTCGGCGAGCAGGGTGCGGATCCACACCGCCCGCTCGGGGACCTCCATGCCGAGCATCCGCTCGACGGCCATGACGACGCCGAGCTCGTTGGAGAAGGCGGAGAGCCAGTCGTGCCGGTTGGCCAGCATGATGATCTGCCGGTAGTCCCGGGCCTCGAACAGCTTCTCGGCGCCCCGGTGCATGTAGCCGATCACCGGCTCGGCGCTCACGATGCGCTCGCCGTCGAGCAGCATCCGAAGCCGCAGCACGCCGTGGGTGGCCGGGTGCTGCGGGCCGATGTTGAGCACCATGTCGGTGGTGCCCGCCGCGCCGGTGAAGTTCTCGGCTCCCGCCCCGATGCCGACCGTGGTCTCCCTCATGCCCCCAGAGTCTGCCATCCCGGCAGGGGCGCCAGGCTCGCAGGTTCCGACATCCGGACGGCCTGTACCAGCCACCCGAACCCGCCCAGCCCGCCCGGGTCGGTCAGTTCGGCCCCCTCCCCCGCCCCGCTCAGCGCCCGCAGGTAGCCGGCCGGGTCGCTGGTGGCCAGCGCGAGCGCCGGGCGCCCGCCGCTCACACCGAGCGCGCGCAGGGCCTCCCGCTGCGTTGTCCACAGGCTGTGGAGAGCGGGCGCGGCGACGGCGTCCAGCGCGACGTGCGCGGTGACGTCGCAGGAGCCGTCCGGAACCGGGGCCACCTCCCGGCCGTCGCGGAAGCCGGCGTACGTGCCGAACGGCGGCCGCCGCCCGGCGGTGTGCCCGTAGTCGACGGCGACGGCCAGGCCGCGCTCCAGCCCGGCCACGGCCCGCGCCCAGGCGGCGTCCCGGGGGCCGCCGAACTCCACCACCTCGCCGGGCTCCGCGACCGGCCACCAGCGGGCGGCCCAGGCCGCGTCGGCCTCCGACACCGGCTCGCCGAGCCGCTGCTCCCCGGTCGCGGTGTCCACCTCGACGTAGCGCAGCACCCCGTCCTCGTCGACCTCGCCGGCGTCCAGCGGGACGTTGTCCAGCCACTCGTTGGCGAACAGCAGCCCGGTCACCCCGCGCGGCGGCTCGTCCGTCCACAGGACTGTGGACGGCAGTCCGGCCGGGCGGTCGGCGATCTCCACGCCGTACGGGCGCAGCCGCGCCAGCACCTGCGCGGGCAGCTCGGCCAGGACGCCGGTGAGCAGTTCGCCCCGCCCGGCCCCCAGGTCGACCAGGGCCAGCTCCTCCGGACGACCGAGGGCCGCGTCAACCTCCAGCAGCAGCCGGGCCACCGCACGGGCGAACCTCGGCGAGGCGTGCACGGAGGTGCGGAAGTGCCCGGCGGGGCCCTCCGGCCTGCGGTAGAAGCCCCGCCCGGGGTCGTACAGGGCTTGTTCCATGGCGGGCGCCCACCGCATCCAAGTCATGGGGTGGGACGCTACCCGGCGCCGGACCGCCCCTCCCCATCGGATCAGGTGCTTCTCCGACCTACGGAGTAGGACGGATCGCCCTACCGGCGGACCTGGGCACGCCGGGCGACTGCCTACGCTGGACACGTGCATCGACTCAACGCCTGGCTCCGCCGTCACCCCATGGTGGTCGACGCCGCCTGGGCGTCGATGGTGCTGTTCTTCGGCCTGCTGCCGAACGACGCCTCCCTCGACGAGGGCTGGCGCTCCGACGCCTCGATCCTGGTCGCGGTGCTGCTGCCGCTGCTGATGGTCTTCCGGCGGCGCTACCCCGACCTCACGGTGGCCGCCGCCGCGGGCATCGGTGTCGGCCAGGTGGTCGCGAACGTGTCGCCGGGCGGCTCCTCGATCGCCTACCTGGTCTTCGCCTACACCGGCGCCGCCTTCGGCCAGAAGTGGACCTCCCGGCTGGCCCTGGTGGCCGGCCTGGCCGCCGGGCCGCTGGTGTTCTGGCAGATGAAGCCGGTGAAGACGGTCTTCGACCGGGCGGGCGACGCGCACACCCGCCCGTACACCTTCGGCGAGGCGGCGCTGATCACGCTGCTGATGAGCACGCCGTTCATCCTCTGCTGGGCCTGGGGCCGGCTGACCAGGGTGCGCCGCGCCTACCTGACCGAGCTGGAGGACCGCGCCGCCCGGCTGGAGCGCGAGCGGGACGCCCAGTCCAAGGTGGCGGTCGCCGCCGAGCGGGCCCGGATCGCCCGCGAGCTGCACGACGTGGTCGCGCACAACGTCTCGGTGATGATCGTCCAGGCCGACGGCGCCGCGTACGTCCTGGACAACTCCCCGCAGCAGGCGAAGGAGGCGCTCGGCACGATCGCCTCCACCGGCCGCCAGGCGCTGGTCGAGATGCGCCGCCTGCTGGGCGTGCTGCGCACCTCCGACACCAAGGCCGAGGAGTACGTGCCGCAGCCGGGCGTCGAGGAGCTGCCGGAGCTGCTGGAGCAGGTCCGCACGGCCGGACTCGACGTGGACTACGCCACCTCCGGGCAGCCGCGCGAGCTGCCGCGCGGCGTCGAGCTGACCGTCTACCGGATCGTCCAGGAGGCGCTCACCAACGTCCGCAAGCACGGCGGCCCCGACGTCCACGCCCGGGTCGCGGTCGACTTCGGCGAGCGCGAGCTGGCCGTCCTGGTGGAGGACGACGGGCGCGGCAGCACCGACGAGCAGCTGGTCGCCGGCGGCGTGGACGGTCTCGGCCACGGCCTGATCGGCATGCGCGAGCGCGTCGGCATGGTCAGCGGCAGCCTCGACGTGGGCCCCCGCCCCGGCGGCGGCTTCCGGATCCGCGCCGTCCTGCCGCTCAGGACGGCCCACTAGCCCCTCCGTCCGGCCCCCGCCCCCAGCCCCCAGCCCCCGTCCAGTCCTCAGCCCCCGTCCGCCGTCCATCCCCCCAAGGAGTCCCACCTTGACCATCCGCGTGATGCTCGTCGACGACCAGGAACTGCTGCGCACCGGCTTCCGGATGATCCTCCAGTCACAGGGCGACATCGAGATCGCCGCCGAGGCGGGCGACGGCGCGCAGGCCCTGGAGCAGCTGCGGCGCACCGAGGTGGACGTGATCCTGATGGACGTCCGCATGCCGCGGCTGGACGGCGTGCAGGCGACCCGCCGGATCTGCCTGGCCGAGGACGGCAGCCCGCTGCCGAACGCCCCGCACGTGCTCATCCTCACCACCTTCGACCTGGACGAGTACGCCTTCGCCGCGCTCAAGGCCGGCGCCAGCGGCTTCCTGCTCAAGGACGTCCCGCCGACCGAGCTGGTGGCCGCGATCCGCGCGGTGCACGGCGGGGACGCGGTGGTCGCCCCGACCACCACCCGCCGGATGATCGACCGCTTCGCCGAGGTGCTGCCCACTCCGCAGAGCGCACCCGGCTCGGACGTCCTCGGCCCGCTGACCGAGCGCGAGCGGGAGGTGTTCCTGCTGGTCGCCCAGGGGCTGTCGAACGGCGAGATCGCGGCCCGGCTGGTGCTCTCCGAGGCGACCGTGAAGACCCATGTCGGCCGGATCCTGGCCAAGCTGGGCCTGCGCGACCGGGTCCAGGCCGTGGTGCTGGCGTACGAGGCCGGGCTGATCCGGGCCGGGGCCACCGACTGAGCCGCCGAGGCGGATCCGCTCCGGCGTTCGGGCGCGCCCGTAGACTGGGGCGGTACGTCCGGTACCCGTCGAGTGGACTGGAACGGTCATTCAGGACAAGGCAGGACAAGGGTGGACGTGAATCCGTCCGGCTTCGCCGACTCCGGCGAGTTCGCCCCGCTCGCCGACGGTCTCGGCGACCAGGTCTTCGGTGCTCCCGGCGACCCCGGCAACCGCCCGGCCCGGCTGGCCGTCGGCGTGGTCGGCACCGGCCGGGTCGGGCCCGCGCTGGGCGCGGCGCTGCAGCTCGCCGGGCACACCGTGGTCGCCGCCTCCGGGGTGTCCGCCACCTCCCGCCGCCGCGCCGAGGCGCTGCTGCCGGGCGTGCGGATCGTCACCCCGCCGCAGGTGCTGGCCGCCGCCGACCTGGTGCTGCTGACCGTGCCGGACGACGCGCTGGCCGATCTGGTGACCGGGCTGGCGGCCACCGGCGCGGTCCGCCCCGGACAGCTGCTCGTGCACACCTCCGGCGCGCACGGCGTCGCCGTCCTGGAACCCGCCACCCGGGCCGGGGCGCTGCCGCTGGCCCTGCACCCGGCGATGACCTTCAGCGGCACCTCGGTGGACCTGGCCCGGCTGGCCGGCTGCCCGTTCGGCGTGACCGCCCCCGAGGAGCTGCGGCCGGTCGCCGAGGCGCTGGTGGTGGAGATGGGCGGCGAGCCCGAGTGGGTGCCCGAGGAGGTCCGCCCGCTCTACCACACCGCCCTCGCCCACGGTGCGAACCACCTGGTCACCCTGGTCGCGCAGGCGATGGACCTGCTGCGCACGGCCGGTGTCGCCGAGCCCGGCCGGATGCTCGGCCCGCTGCTCGGCGCCGCCCTGGACAACAGCCTGCGCTCCGGCGACGCGGCCCTCACCGGCCCGGTCGCCCGGGGCGACTCGGGCACCGTGCGGCGCCACCTGGCGCAGCTCAGTACGGTGTCCCCGGACATCCCGGCGGCCTACCGTGCGATGGCCCGCGCCACCGCGCAGCGGGCGCTCGCCAACGGAACGATCGACGAAACGTCGGCGGCGGCGCTGCTGGACGTACTGAACGAGGAGAAGCGCTAGATGGCACGCGGCAAGCAGTCGAACAAGCCCCAGCGGACGCCCAAGGTCCACCGGGCCGTCGTGACCCGCACCGTGGACGAATTCGAGGCCGCGTTCTGGCCGGACGAGCAGCCGGTGGACAACGCCGTCGTGATGACCATGGGCGCGCTGCACGAGGGCCACGCCGCGCTGATCCGGGCCGCCCGCAAGCAGGTCGGCCGGGACGGCCGGGTCGCGGTGACGGTCTTCGTCAACCCGCTGCAGTTCGGCGCCGGCGAGGACCTGGAGCGCTACCCGCGCAGCCTCGACGAGGACGTGCGGCTGGCCGAGGAGAACGGCGCCGACGTGGTCTTCGCGCCGTCCGTCGAGGAGGTCTACCCGAACGGCGAGCCGCAGGTGCGCATGGCGGCCGGCCCGATGGGCGAGCGCTACGAGGGCGCCACCCGGCCCGGCCACTTCGACGGCGTGCTGACCGTGGTCGCCAAGCTGCTGCACATCACCGACCCGGACTTCGCCTTCTTCGGCGAGAAGGACGCCCAGCAGCTGGCGATCATCCGGCGGATGGTCGCCGACCTGGACTTCGACGTGGAGATCGTCGGCGTGCCGACCGTCCGCGAGGAGGACGGCCTGGCGCGGTCCTCGCGCAACCGCTACCTCTCGGAGCAGGAGCGCGCGCAGGCGCTCGCCCTGTCCAAGGCCCTGTTCGCCGGCCGGGACGCCGCCGCGCAGGGCCCGAAGGCCGTCCGCGAGGCCGCCGCGGCCGCCCTGGACGGCGCCGAGGGCGTCACCCCGGACTACCTCGCCCTGATCGACCCGCACGACTTCTCGGAGGCGGCGGACGACTTCCAGGGCGAGGCGGTGCTGGCCGTCGCCGCGAAGGTGGGCGCCACCCGCCTGATCGACAACGTCCACGTCATCTGCCGCTGAACCACCGGCACCACCCCCCTTCCGGCATGCACTCACAGGAGGCGTGACCCGCAATGCTCCGCACCATGCTCAAGTCCAAGATCCACCGGGCCACCGTGACCCAGGCCGACCTGCACTACGTGGGATCCGTCACGGTGGACGAGGACCTGCTCGACGCCGCCGACCTGCTCCCCGGCGAGCTGGTCCACATCGTCGACATCAACAACGGCGCCCGGCTGGAGACGTACACGATCGCCGGCCCGCGCGGCTCCGGCGTGATCGGCATCAACGGCGCCGCCGCCCGTCTGGTCCACCCGGGCGACCTGGTCATCCTCATCGCCTACGGGCAGATGGACACCGCCGAGGCCAAGGGCTACGAGCCGAAGGTCGTCTTCGTGGACGAGCGGAACCGGATCACCGGCCTGGGCGGGGACCCGGCCGAAGCCCAGGAGGGCACCGGACTGCTGCGCGGCGACGCGGCGTACGGTGGCGGCAACGGCGCGGCCGACGCCGCCTCGCGCTGAAGGAGCCACCCACCGATGTCCACGCACCGCCTCACCGCCCCGGCCCCCGGCTGGACCGCCACCACCGACGTGGTCGTGGTCGGTTCCGGGGTCGCCGGCCTCACCGTCGCGCTCAACGTCCGCAAGGCCGGCCTGCGGGCCATGGTGGTCACCAAGGCCGTGCTGGACGAGGGCTCCACCCGCTGGGCCCAGGGCGGCGTCGCGGCCGCCCTGGGCGACGGGGACACCCCCGAACAGCACCTGGACGACACCCTGGTGGCCGGCGCCGGCGTCTGTGACGAGGAGGCCGTCCGCACCCTGGTCACCGAGGGCCCGGACGCCGTCCGCCGGCTGATCGCCACCGGCGCCCTGTTCGACCGGGGCGAGGACGGCGAGATCCTGCTGACCCGCGAGGGCGGCCACCACCGCCGCCGGATCGTCCACGCGGGCGGGGACGCGACCGGCGCCGAGATATCGCGCGCCCTGGTCGCCGCCGTCCGCACCGACCCGGACATCGAGCTGATCGAGCACGCGCTCGTCCTCGACCTGCTGACCGACGCGGCGGGCCACGCCGCCGGACTGACCCTGCACGTGATGGGCGAGGGCCAGCGCGACGGCGTCGGCGCCGTCCGGGCCCGCGCGGTGGTGCTCGCCACCGGCGGCATGGGCCAGGTCTTCTCCGCCACCACCAACCCGGCGGTCTCCACCGGCGACGGCGTGGCACTGGCCCTGCGGGCCGGCGCCGCCGTCACCGACCTGGAGTTCGTCCAGTTCCACCCCACCGTGCTCTGGCTCGGTCCGGAGGCCGAGGGCCAGCAGCCGCTGGTCTCCGAGGCGGTCCGCGGCGAGGGCGCCCACCTGGTGGACGCGGACGGCGTCCGCTTCATGGTCGGACAGCACGAGCTGGCCGAGCTGGCCCCGCGCGACATCGTCGCCAAGGCGATCACCCGGCGCATGCAGGAGCAGGGCGCCCAGCACATGTTCCTGGACGGGCGGCACTTCGGCGCCGAGATGTGGGAGCAGCGCTTCCCGACCATCCTCGCCTTCTGCCGCGCCAACGGCATCGACCCGGTCACCGAGCCGATCCCGATCGCCCCGGCCGCGCACTTCGCCTCCGGCGGCGTCCGCACCGACCGGCACGGCCGCACCACCGTCCCCGGCCTGTACGCGTGCGGCGAGGTCGCCTGCACCGGCGTGCACGGCGCCAACCGGCTGGCGTCCAACTCGCTGCTGGAGGGCCTGGTCTTCGCCGAGCGGATCGCCGCCGACCTGGCCGGCCGCGACCGGTCCGGCGAACTGCCCGAGCGCGCGGTGGACGTCGCCGCCGCGCGCGCCGCGCAGCCCGTCCCGCTGCCCCCGTCCGAGGCGCGCGCCGAGATCCAGCGGCTGATGTCGCGCGGCGCGGGCATCCTGCGCTCCGCCGCCTCGATGGCCGACACCGCCGCCGGGCTCGCACTCCTCGCCGAACAGGCCTACGCCCACGTCGCCGAGGAGAAGCCGGCCGACCCCCGGGTGGAGACCTGGGAGGCCGCCAACCTGCTGCTGGTCGCCACCGCCCTGGTCGCGGCCGCCGCGCAGCGCGAGGAGACCCGCGGCTGCCACTGGCGCGAGGACTTCCCCGAGCGCGACGACGCCCACTGGCGGCGCCACCTGATCACCACCCTCGCCGCCACCGGCGGTCCCGTCAGCACCCCTGAGGAGCAGTAGAACCATGACCCACTCCCACGAGGAACTCCCCCTGGCCGACCAGGGCGGCTGCGGCGACGGCTGCGCCTGTGGCGACGGCGAGGGCTACGAGACCGGTCTTGACCCGCAGCTGGCCGAGCTGCTGGAGCAGGCCGGGCTGGACCCGGTCGAGGTCGAGGACATCGCCACCCTGGCGCTGGCCGAGGACCTGGCCGGCGGCGAGGACGTCACCTCGGTGGCGACCGTGCCCGCCGACGCCGTCGCCACCGCCGACTTCACCGCCCGTCAGGCCGGCGTGGTGGCCGGCCTGCGGGTCGCCGAGGCGGTCGTCTCGCTGGTCTGCGAGGAGGAGTTCGAGGTCGAGCGGCACGTCGAGGACGGCGACCGAGTCGAGGCCGGCCAGGTGCTGCTCTCGGTCCGCTCGCGCACCCGCGACCTGCTGACCGCCGAGCGCAGCGCGCTCAACCTGCTCTGCCACCTGTCCGGCATCGCCACCGCGACCAGCGCCTGGGCGGACGCCCTGGAGGGCACCGGCGCGGTGGTCCGGGACACCCGCAAGACGACCCCGGGCCTGCGCGCGCTGGAGAAGTTCGCGGTGCGCTGCGGCGGCGGCGCCAACCACCGGATGGCGCTCTCGGACGCCGCGCTGGTGAAGGACAACCACGTGGTCGCGGCCGGCGGCGTGGCCGAGGCCTTCCGGGCCGTCCGGGCCGCGTACCCGGAGCTGCCGGTCGAGGTCGAGGTGGACACCCTGGAGCAGATCACGCCGGTGCTGGAGGCCGGGGCCGACCTGATCCTGCTGGACAACTTCACCGTCGGGCAGCTGAAGGAGGCCGTCGCGCTGGTGGCCGGCCGGGCGAAGCTGGAAGCCTCCGGCGGACTGACCCTGGCCAGCGCGCGCGAGGTCGCCCAGACTGGTGTCGACTACCTGGCCGTGGGCGCGCTCACCCACTCCTCGCCGATCCTGGACATCGGCCTGGACCTGCGCGCCTGACCGTCCGGACCCGCGCAGCCCCGTCCCGACTCGCAGAAAGCGGCCCATGCTCCTCACCATCGACGTCGGCAACACCCAGACCACGCTCGGCCTGTTCGACGGCGAGGACGTGGTGGAACACTGGCGGATCTCCACCGATCCGCGCCGCACGGCCGATGAACTGGCGGTGCTGCTGCAGGGGTTGATGGGCAACCACACCGCGGTCAAGGAGGCCGCGGTGGAGGGCCTGGCGATCTGCTCGTCCGTCCCCGCCGTGCTCCACGAGCTCCGCGAGGTGACCCGCCGCTACTACGGCGACGTCCCCGCGGTGATCGTGGAGCCCGGCGTGAAGACCGGGGTGCACGTCCTGATGGACAACCCCAAGGAGGTCGGCGCCGACCGGATCGTCAACGCGCTGGCCGCCAACCACCTGTACGGCGGCCCGTGCATCGTGGTCGACTTCGGCACCGCGACCACCTTCGACGCCGTCAACGCGCGCGGCGACTACGTCGGCGGCGCGATCGCCCCCGGCATCGAGATCTCGGTCGAGGCGCTCGGCGTCCGCGGCGCCCAGCTGCGCAAGATCGAGCTGGCCCGCCCGCGCAACGTGATCGGCAAGAACACCGTCGAGGGCATGCAGTCCGGCATCCTCTACGGCTTCGCCGGGCAGGTCGACGGCCTGGTCGAGCGGATGGCCCGGGAGCTCTCCAAGGACCCGGACGACGTCCAGGTGATCGCCACCGGCGGTCTCGCCTCCCTGGTCCTCGGCGAGGCCGCCACCATCGACGTGCACGAGCCGTGGCTGACCCTGATCGGCCTGCGCCTGGTGTACGAGCGCAACCGCCCCGCGAGCTGAGCGGCGCTCAGCGGCCGGGGGTCGGGAGGCCCGGCAGGGCCGACGTGGCCCCCGCCACCGCGTCGGAGGGCCGCAGGGTGGTCAGGCCGGTCGGCGCGGGTGTCGGGACGGTGAGCAGAGTCGCTCCCGGCTGCGGGGTCGGGAGCGGTTTACCCGCCCGCGGGTCCTTCGGGATGGCCGCCACGACCTTCTTCCAGCGCGGGTCCTTCACCACCGCGGCGAGTCCGTCCGGCGTCAGCGGCGGGTCGGTGCGGGTGATCGGCGTGCCCTGGTCCAGCGGCTTGCGGTTCCACTCCTGGAGCAGGATCTCGTAGCCGGGCCCGGTCAACGTGGCGGACCAGGTCTTGGAGCCGGCCGGCTCGCCGGGGCGCGTCCCCGCCTGGTAGAGGGTCAGGTGCTCGCCGCCGGGGAGGTCGGTCTCGCTGCAGGCGTCGCCCGGAAGCGGGCCCAGGCAGCCGGGCTCGACGCCGTTGCGCATGATCCAGAACAGGTACTGGACCGGACCGTTCCCGTCGTCCAGCACCAGCCGCAGCTGCGGGGTGTCGCTCTCGGTCCCCCGCGCCTCGCCCACCTGGACCGTCCCCGGCGGGAGCAGTTCGGTGAGCATCCGCTGGAACTCCGGGCCGGAGACCGGCGGGCCCGCCGCCGCACCGGAGGAGGCCGAGCCGGCGGACGCCGGGCCGCTCGGCACGGGGCCGGGCCCGGGCAGCAGGCTGCCGATCCCGGCCGCGCCCACCCCGACCAGGGCCAGCGCGGCGACGCCCGCCACGGTGCCGATCCGCCGCCTGCGGCGCAGCCGGCGCCCGTACGACCAGCCGGTGTCGACCAGCCGGGTGGCCTCGGCGTCGTAGGACCCGCCCGCCCGGCCGAGGGCCTCGGTGAAGGACTGCTCGAACCGCTCGTCGGGCCCGTCGTGCTCAGCGGACATGCTGAACCTACCTCTCTACCAATCGAGTTGACGTGAGTAGTGCGGAGACGCCGCCTTGCCGCGCCGCGCCGTGCCGTGCCGGCCGGCTCAGCGCTCGGCCAGCTCGTCGAGGCTGCCGCCGAGCAACGCGCGGATCCGGCCGAGCGCCCGGAAGGACTGGGTCCGGACCGCCCCCGGGGTGAGCTGGAGGATCGCCGCGGTCTCCTCGACGCTGCGGTCCTCCCAGTAGCGCAGGACCAGCACCGCGCGGTCGCGCGGCGCGAGCCGGCCGAGCGCGTCCACCAGGGCCAGCCGCAGTTCCGGGTCGCCCTGCGGGGCCTCGCCGTCCGGCACCGCGTCGACCGGCCGCTCGCCGCTGGAGCGGCGGCCGCGGTGCGAGAGGAAGACCCGCACCAGCACGGTGTGCGCGTACCCGGCCGGGTTGTCGATCCGGCGCTTGGCCCCGAACGGGAAGGTGCGGTGCCACTGGACGTAGATCCGCCCGAACGCCTCCTGCACCAGGTCCTCGGCGAGGTGGGTGTCCCCGCCGGCGAGCAGGCAGGCCGACCGGTAGAGCGGTCTGGCGCGGGCGGCCGCGAAGGCCTGGAAGTCCTCGTCCCGCCGCCCGCCCCGGGACGCCTTCCCCTGACCGTCCGGTTGCATCCTGCCCGGCCCCCTCGCTCGTTCTCCCCTGACACCTGGATGACCAGCTGGCCCCCGGATGGCGTTACAGGTGGCGGCGAAAGGTTTTTTCACCAGGCCGAACATGGGTGGTTCGGCGCGACGTTACCGACAAATCGGATATTCCTCACGTAGTGTCAGCCCATGCCTACGCCACACGGATCGCGCGGCGGTATGGCCTTCAGCGCCGACGAAGTCCGCGTGTTGCGCCGAGCCCTCGCCCAAGCCCTGCACCCCGCCGTCCCCCTCCACCTCCGGCCCGACCGGCCGGCCCTCGCCGGGCCGGGCGCCGAACTCTGGGCGGAGGACGTCCAGGACGCCCTGCGCCTGACCGAGGCGATCGACGAGGCCGTCCAGGAGGGCGGCCGACTGCGCGCCTTCCTGCTCGCCGACCTCGGACGCTACCGCTCCGCCCTGCCCGGCAGCGCCCCCGGCTACCTGGAGCGGCTGGAGGACGCGGTGTCCGACGGGTACCTGCCCGGGCCCGAGGACCTCACCGCGCTGCGCGGGCTGAGCCGCCAGCCCTGCGGCCAGGGCGAGCGGGCCCGCCGCTCCCGGCTGGCCGGGCGCTGCCACGCGCTGGCCGAGGCCGCCGTCCGCGAACGGCTCGCCCTCCACACCGGGCAGCCCCGCCACCTGGTGGCCGTACCGAGCCCCGCCGCACCGCCGCACAGTCACCCCACCCCCGTAGGAGGACGGACCACCATGAGCAGCACCGAGTCCCGCCCGGAGCAGCCCGCCGCCGCGAAGACCCCGCCCCGTCCGCACCGGATGCCCACCCCCGCCGAGCTGTTCGGCCGCCGCCCCAAGCCCCCGGCCCGGCCCGCCCCGCCCGCCGACCTGTCCCCCGAGGAGACCGAGGACGTCGAACTCGCCACCGGCACCGGCTGAACCGGCCCATCCGCCGAACGGAGGGGAGACCGCCACCGCGGTCTCCCCTCCGTTCGTGCGCCGCCCTCCGCCGGCACGCCGGCCCATCGCCCGCAGGCCGGTCCATGTGTCGACAATGCCGTGATCCCGCCGGCCGCCGTCGATCACGTCTTCATAACCTTCACCCCGATGACCAGGCCGTTCGATCCCGTCCTGGGCGAATTGGCCACTGATCAACCGGGTTGACGACCGTTCAACAATCCCTAGGGTGCGGAGCCTCACCACTCCAACCGCGGGGGATTCACATGCTTTCGACTCGCACGCGCCGGATCCTCGGCGCGGGCACGGCCACGATCGTGGCCGCCCTGGCCGCCGGCACCGCGACCGTCCCGGCGCACGCCGCCGGCACCCAGCTCCGGATCTTCCCGACCGGCACGATCCAGATCTCGACCCAGCCGGCCCCTCAGCCCCAGTTCGGCGAGAACATCCACCTGCGGATCGGCCGGACCGGCACCGACGTCGTGACCGGCGCCAAACTCGCGTTCGACACCATCGGCATCGACGGGCTGGCCACGCTCGCCGTCCCGGGCTGCGCCACCGCGGGCAAGGTGATCACCTGCGACATCTGGCGCCTCGACCTGGAGAACATCAACATCACCAGCCACCCGTGGCTGAGCGCCGTCGCGGGCGTCCGCCCCGGTTCCACCGGCACCGTCCACGCCACCCTCAGCGCCCCCGGCGCCGAGACCGCCGAGGCCGACATCCAGGTGGAGATCGGCGGTGCCGGCTTCCGCACCAAGGAGCCCTCGGAGCAGCGTGACGTCAAGGTCGGCAGCACGCTCCCGTCGACTCTCGCCTTCGCCAACCACGGCGAGGTCGCGGCCCGGCGGGCGGTCGTCGAGGTCTACCTGACCCCGGGCCTCGACGTGGCCACCTGGCCCTCCAACTGCGAGTACGCGAAGGACAAGGGCGACTGGGCGGGCCACGGCTTCGGTTCCCCGATGCCCACCGTGCACGGCATCTGCACCATCGACGGCGAGATCGCCCCCGGCCAGGCCGTCAAGCTGAACGGCCTCGACCTCACCGTGGGCGCGGACGCCCGCTACGCCTTCGCCGACTACTCCGTCTTCCCCGCCGAGGGAGCGAGCGGCAGCAGCGCCGCGGACCTGCGCAAGCGGATGTCGTTCCAGCGCGGCACCGGCGCTCCCGCCACCCTGGTGCCGACCTCCGGCGAGGGGATCCCGGACGGCCTCGACATGAACGCCTACTCCACCGAGCAGGAGGTCCTCGCCGACAACGACGCCGACTTCGCGGTGAACGGCGCCTGGGCACCGGACGCCTCCGGCACCACCGGCACCTTCACCCTCGGCGCCGTCAGCGGCGGCCCGGCCTCGATCATGGACCGCAGCGGCGGCGAGAGCGCGCCCGAACTCCAGGTGCAGTTCCCGGAAGGCGTCACCGTCACCGGCCTGCCGTCGACCTGCCGGCCGAACGACTACGTCCTCGGCCAGAAGTCCGACAAGCCGCTCAACAAGTTCAACTGCGAGGGGCTGGGCGGGTTCTTCATCCCGGCCGGCGCCACCAACTCCCACAAGCTGACCCTCTCGGTCCCCGCGGGCACCGACGAGCTCACCGCGACGGTCTCGCTGCAGAACATGGCGAGCGACTACGAGCCGGGCCACCCCAGCGCCGTCATGAGCTGGGACCGCAACCCCGCCAACGACCTGCTGAAGGTCTCCCTGCGGGCCGCCCCGGCCACCACCCCCGGCACCGGCGGCACCCCCGCCCCGACCCCGACCGGGACGCCCACCACCGCGCCCGTCACCGACCCCTCCCCCGCGCCGACCACCGCGGTCGTCCCGGCCGGCCTCAGCGACAAGGACTCCACGAGCCCCGTCCGGGAGACCGGCACGGGCACCGGCGGCACCGGCACCGGCGGCACCGGGAGCGTCCGGACCTCCGGCGGCCCGCTGGCCGCCACCGGCAGCTCCGCCGCCCTGCCGCTGGCCGCGACGAGCGCCGCCGCCGTGGTGCTCGGCACCGCCGGTCTGGTCACCGCCCGCCGGCTCCGGGCCCGCCGCAACGGCTGACCCGACCGCTCGTTCCCCGGGGGAGGCCGCCGTCACGGCCTCCCCCGCGGGAATCCCGGCGCGGAGCACCGTGTGTGGCTGGCTACCCTTGTGGGGTGAGCGATCAGAGCCTTGTTCCCGCGACCGACGACCTTCCCGAGCAGATGCGCGTCCGGCGCGAGAAGCTGGACCGGCTCCGGGCGGCCGGCGTCGACCCGTACCCGGTCGGATTCCCCCGCACCACCACCATCGCGGACCTGCGTGCCAAGCACCCGGACCTGGAGCCGGACACCGCGACCGGCGAACGGGCCGGTGTCACCGGCCGCGTGATCCTCTCCCGCACCGGCGGCAAGCTCTGCTTCGCCACCCTGCGGGACGGCACCGGCGACCTCCAGGTGATGTTCTCGCTGGACAAGCTGGGCGCGGAGCGGCTGGCGGCTTGGAAGACCGACATCGACCTCGGCGACCAGGTCGGCGTCGAGGGCGAGGTGATCACCTCCAAGCGCGGCGAGCTGTCCGTGATGGTGGACCGCTGGGAGCTCACCGCCAAGTGCCTGCGCCCGCTGCCGGACAAGCACAAGGGCCTGACCGACCCGGAGGCCCGGGTCCGCCAGCGCTACGTGGACCTGATCGTCAACCCCGAGGCCCGCGAGATCCTGCACCTGCGCAGCAAGGTCGTCCGCTCGATCCGCCGCACCTACGAGGACCGCGGCTACATCGAGGTCGAGACCCCGATGCTGCAGCCGGTGCACGGCGGCGCCAACGCCCGTCCGTTCAAGACGCACATCAACGCGTACGACATCGACCTCTACATGCGCATCGCCCCCGAGCTGTACCTCAAGCGGCTGGTGGTCGGCGGCGCCGAGAAGGTCTTCGAGATCAACCGCAACTTCCGCAACGAGGGCGCGGACTCCACCCACAACCCGGAGTTCACCTCGCTGGAGTCGTACGAGGCGTACGGCGACTACGACACCCAGGCCGAGCTGATCCGCGAGACGATCGTCAACGCGGCCCGGGACGCACTGGGCACCACGGTCATCAAGGGCGTGGACGCGCACGGCGTCGAGCACGAGATCGACCTGGCCGAGCCGTGGGAGGAGGTCGCGGTCTACCCGGGCATCTCCGCCCACCTGGGCGTGGAGGTCACCCCGGAGACCGGCGTCGAGGAGCTGCGCAAGCTGGCCGCCGAGCACGGCATCCCGTTCGAGAAGGACTGGGGCCACGGCCAGATCGTGCTGGAGATGGTCGAGCGCCTGCTGGAGGAGAACGCCGTCCGGCCGACCTTCATCAAGGACTACCCGACCGAGGTCTCCCCGCTGACCCGCCAGCACCGCTCGCAGCCCGGCGTGGCCGAGAAGTGGGACCTGGTGATCTTCGGGACCGAGATCGGCACCGCCTACTCCGAGCTGGTCGACCCGGTCGAGCAGCGCGCCCGCCTCACCGCCCAGTCGCTGCTGGCGGCCGGCGGCGACGTCGAGGCGATGCAGGTGGACGAGGACTTCCTGCGCGCCCTGGAGTACGCGATGCCCCCGACCGGTGGCCTCGGCCTCGGCGTGGACCGCCTGATCATGCTGCTGACCGGCAAGAACATCCGGGAGACGGTGCTCTTCCCGCTGGTGAAGCCGGAGCCGAAGGCTTCCGCCGCGACGGCGGAGAAGACCGAGGAGGAGTGACCTGATGGACTACGTCAGCGCGATCGTGCCGCCGCTGGTCATGGCGATCGGCTTCGGATTCCTGGTGCGGGCCATCGTCCGCAGCCAGGGCGGGGCCCAGCGGGCCAAGGAAGACGTCGACTGATCCCGCGCGGGCCGACGGGCCCCGCGAGGACCGGCGGGCGGAACCCGCGACCGACGCCGTCAGCCGCCCCGAACGACCGGCGCGCCGCCATTCCCGATTCCCGGGGGTGGCGGCGCGCCGGTTTGGCGTACTTCACAAGATTTGCCCCATTCACTCCCTATCCTGGCCGCACTATGGTCCGGCAACTCGGCGAACTTGAGAACGCCATCATGACCCGGGTGTGGCAGTGGAACCGACCGGTCACGGTTCGCGAGGTTCTCCTGGATCTGCGGTCGGAACGCGAAATCGCGTACACCACGGTGATGACCGTCCTGGACAAGCTCCACAGAAAGGGCTGGCTGCGCCGCGAGCGGGTCGGCCGGGCCTATCGATATGAACCGGTCTCCTCGCGTGAGGCGTACACGGCGGCACTGATGAACGACGCCTGGGCCACCAGCGACAATCCGGCGGCGGCCCTGGTGCACTTCTTCGGCCTGATGTCCCCCGAGCAACGCGAAGCGCTCCGGGACGCCTTGCGGGTGGCCGCTCTGTTCCCGCCCGATCCGACCGGGGCGGATTCCGCGGACGACGGACCCGATACCGGTGCGACGGAACCGGGAGCGGCGCGATAACGTCCGGGACCATGGAGGTCACCATCCGCCGGGCGCGGACCACGGACGTGCGGGCAGTGCGCAGGCTCATCGACACCTACTCGCGCGACGGCATTCTGCTGGACAAGCCCACAGTCACACTGTTCGAATCCGTCCAGGAGTTCTGGGTCGCGGAACGCGACGACAACGGCGTGGTGGTGGCCTGCGGCGCGCTGCACGTGATGTGGGAGGACCTCGCCGAGGTCCGCACGCTCGCGGTGGATCCGGTCGTCCGGGGCACCGGGATCGGGCACCTGCTGTTGGAGAAGCTGGTGCAGACGGCACGCTGGCTGGGCGTCCGTCGGATTTTCTGCTTGACGTTCGAGGTCGCGTTCTTCGCGAAACACGGTTTCGTCGAGATCGGCGAGCTCCAGGAAACCGATGATGGTACGACAGACCCGGCGGCGATCGCTACGGATGTCTATGAAGAACTCCTCCGCTCGTACGATGAAGGCGTCGCCGAGTTCCTCGACCTGGAGCGGGTGAAGCCCAACACACTGGGCAACTCGCGCATGCTGCTGCACCTCTGAGCCGCTCCACCCGGGTCAAGGGTTTGTGTTTTCCGGAGAAAGGCGCTTTCCTTTCCTTAGGCAATGGGTCGTTTAGCGGAAAGGGAAGCCCGTGGCACAGAGGGTGCAGGTCATTCTTGAAGACGATCTCGACGGCGGTTCGGCGGACGAGACGGTGACGTTCGCGCTCGACGGCGTTGCCTACGAGATCGACCTGAAGAGCGCCAACGCGGACAAGCTGCGCGGTCTGCTGGCGCCGTACGTGGAGAAGGGCCGCAAGCAGAGCGGCCGGCTCGCCGGCGCCCGTCGTCCGGGCCGCAGCGCCGCGGCGCGGCCGTCCGGCGGCGGCGCCCCGGACACCGCCAAGATCCGCGCGTGGGCCAAGGAGCAGGGCCTGGAGGTCAACGACCGCGGCCGCGTTCCGAGCAACGTCCGCGAGGCCTACGAGAAGGCCAACGCGTCCTGATCCCGGCTCCGCAGGCCCGCCGGAGCGGGTGCGGGGCCCCGGCGGCCGGAGGCGGCGCCGCCATCACACGCACGGGGCGCGGAGGAGTCTCCTCCGCGCCCCGCGGCGCGTGCCCGCGGGGCCGCCGCACCGGGGGCCTGCGGAGCACGGGCTCGGGCACGGGCTCGGGCGGCGGAACAATCACGGGCTGTGCAACGCTGTAAGGGCGAAGCGGTAACGAGGACACCCGGGACGGCGTACCCGGCCCCGGCCGCCGTTGAACCGCCGTCACCACGGCCCGACTTCTCGCCAGGCGAACACCGCCACCGCGGAAACTGCGCGAGAACCGCCCCGATACCGGGTATGAATGCAGGTGGACGGGTTCTTCGGCCCGTCCAGGGGCAGTATGTGCGACCGGCCGGACGGTTCCGGCCGCGCCCCGGCGGCGCGTGTTCGCCGATGGCGTAGCGGAATCCGGTGCATCCGGCCCGCCTGCGGGAACACCGTTTCCCAGCATCAGGTTGGGATTGGTGTCGGCTGGTCGCGCAGCATCTCGCTCCTCTACCGGGGAGTGAATCCGTGGGCCGCGCCGCTGAGCGGGACTAGCATGCGGAAGGACAGGGCGGGGACGGACCCCGAACTGCCCGACCGCTCTGAGGAGCGATAAACGATGTTCGAGAGGTTCACCGACCGCGCGCGGCGGGTTGTCGTCCTGGCTCAGGAAGAAGCCCGGATGCTCAACCACAACTACATCGGCACCGAGCACATCCTCCTGGGTCTGATCCACGAGGGCGAGGGCGTCGCCGCCAAGGCCCTGGAGAGCCTCGGGATTTCTCTTGAGGCCGTTCGCCAGCAGGTCGAGGAGATCATCGGCCAGGGCCAGCAGGCCCCGTCCGGTCACATTCCCTTCACCCCCCGGGCGAAGAAGGTGCTGGAGCTGTCGCTCCGCGAGGCCCTTCAGCTCGGCCACAACTACATCGGCACCGAGCACATCCTGCTCGGCCTGATCCGCGAGGGCGAGGGCGTCGCCGCCCAGGTCCTGGTGAAGCTGGGCGCCGACCTCAACCGGGTGCGCCAGCAGGTCATCCAGCTGCTCTCCGGCTACCAGACCGGCGGCGGCAAGGAGTCGGCCACGGCCGGCGGGCCCGCCGAGGGCACCCCGTCGACCTCCCTGGTCCTGGACCAGTTCGGCCGCAACCTCACCCAGGCCGCCCGCGAGGCCAAGCTCGACCCGGTCATCGGGCGCGAGAAGGAGATCGAGCGGGTCATGCAGGTGCTGTCCCGCCGCACCAAGAACAACCCGGTGCTGATCGGTGAGCCCGGCGTCGGCAAGACCGCCGTGGTCGAGGGCCTGGCCCAGGCGATCGTCAAGGGCGAGGTCCCGGAGACGCTCAAGGACAAGCAGCTCTACACGCTGGACCTGGGCGCCCTGGTGGCCGGCTCGCGCTACCGCGGTGACTTCGAGGAGCGCCTGAAGAAGGTGCTCAAGGAGATCCGCACCCGCGGCGACATCATCCTGTTCATCGACGAGCTGCACACCCTGGTCGGCGCGGGCGCCGCCGAGGGCGCCATCGACGCCGCCAGCATCCTCAAGCCGATGCTGGCCCGCGGCGAGCTGCAGACCATCGGTGCCACCACCCTGGACGAGTACCGCAAGCACCTGGAGAAGGACGCCGCGCTGGAGCGCCGCTTCCAGCCGATCCAGGTCGCCGAGCCCTCGCTGCCGCACACCATCGAGATCCTCAAGGGTCTGCGCGACCGCTACGAGGCCCACCACCGGGTCTCCATCACGGACGCCGCCCTGGTCGCCGCCGCCACCCTGGCCGACCGGTACATCTCGGACCGCTTCCTGCCGGACAAGGCGATCGACCTGATCGACGAGGCCGGCTCCCGGATGCGCATCCGCCGGATGACCGCGCCGCCGGACCTGCGCGAGTTCGACGAGAAGATCGCCGACGTGCGCCGCGAGAAGGAGAGCGCGATCGACGCGCAGGACTTCGAGAAGGCCGCGTCCCTGCGCGACGACGAGAAGCAGCTCCTGCAGGCCAAGGCCAAGCGCGAGAAGGAGTGGAAGGCCGGCGACATGGACGTCGTCGCGGAGGTCAACGAGGAGCTCATCGCCGAGGTCCTGGCCACCGCCACCGGCATCCCGGTCTTCAAGCTGACCGAGGAGGAGACGTCCCGCCTGCTGCGCATGGAGGACGAGCTGCACAAGCGCGTCATCGGCCAGAAGGACGCCATCAAGGCGCTCTCCCAGGCCATCCGGCGCACCCGTGCGGGCCTCAAGGACCCGAAGCGCCCCGGCGGTTCGTTCATCTTCGCCGGCCCGTCCGGCGTCGGTAAGACCGAGCTGTCCAAGACGCTGGCGGAGTTCCTCTTCGGCGACGAGGACGCGCTGATCGCGCTCGACATGTCCGAGTTCTCCGAGAAGCACACCGTCTCCCGGCTGTTCGGCTCCCCGCCCGGCTACGTGGGCTACGAGGAGGGCGGCCAGCTGACCGAGAAGGTCCGCCGCAAGCCGTTCTCGGTCGTCCTCTTCGACGAGGTCGAGAAGGCCCACCCGGACATCTTCAACTCGCTGCTGCAGATCCTGGAGGACGGTCGCCTGACCGACTCCCAGGGCCGCGTGGTCGACTTCAAGAACACCGTCATCATCATGACGACCAACCTCGGCACCCGGGACATCTCCAAGGGCTTCAACCTGGGCTTCGCGGCCACGGGTGACACCCAGACCGGGTACGAGCGGATGAAGGCGAAGGTCGGCGAGGAGCTCAAGCAGCACTTCCGCCCCGAGTTCCTGAACCGCGTCGACGACATCGTGGTGTTCCACCAGCTGTCCGAGGACGACATCATCCAGATCGTCGACCTCATGATCGACAAGGTGGACGAGCGACTCAAGGACAAGGACATGGGCCTGGAGCTCAGCGTCGAGGCCAAGAAGCTGCTGGCCAAGCGCGGCTACGACCCGATCCTGGGTGCCCGTCCGCTGCGCCGCACCATCCAGCGCGAGATCGAGGACCACCTCTCCGAGAAGATCCTCTTCGGTGAGCTGCGGGCCGGCCACATCGTCGTCGTCGACGTCGACGGTGAGGGCAAGGAGGCCAAGTTCACCTTCCGCGGCGAGGAGAAGTCGGCCGTCGCGGACACCCCGGCCGCGGTCGCCTCGTCCGGTCCGGACCTGACGAAGTAGCCCAACTTTTAACAGACAACTTCACAGCCACCGAGCCCCCGGCGTTCGCGCCGGGGGCTCGGTGCGTTCCGGCCCCTCCGCGGTCGGCACCGGTACGGACCGGGACGACGGCTTCCGCATGGGCTGGTACGGGTGCGCTCGGTTTCTCAGCGAGCTTTAACCAACATACGGTTGACAGATGGTCAGGTGATAGGGAGTCGCGGAGCATAGCGCCGTGACCATGTCACGGTCAAGGTCTATCTTTTCTGTGCACGCTTGTATCAAATGACGTCCACCTGTCTTTCATTTTGGTTTGCCGGGCTTTGGCCAAGAGCTGGGCCCCGGTCGGGGAGGACGTCACAACGTTGAAGAGCACCAGGAGAACCGCTGCGGCTGCCACGGCCGCAGCGGTCATAGTCACGCTCGGCGCGGGCCTGTTCCCGGGCACCGCCGTCGCCGCCGGCTCGGCCCCGGTCCCGCGGGACCCGGCCGAAGCCGTCCAGAACACCGAGCACAACCTTCCGGGCCCGCTGACGGCGAAGGTGGAGGCGGAGCAGAAGGCCGCCACCGAGAAGCTGCTCAACGGCACCGCCGAGGTCGAGCAGCACAACGGCAGCACCAGCGTGAAGCTCGGCAAGGACAAGTACGTGGAGCTCGCCCGCGAGCGCACGGACAAGATCTTCACCATCCTGGTCGACTTCGGTGACCAGGTGGACAACACCACCAAGACGCCGGACGGCAAGGTCAAGTACGGCGGCGAGGCCGGCCCCAAGCACAACGAGATCGAGAAGCCGGACCCGGCCACCAACAACTCGACCCAGTGGCAGGCCGACTACAACCAGCAGCACTACCAGGACCTGTACTTCGCCAAGGACAAGCCCTCGCTGAAGACCTACTACGAGAAGCAGTCCTCGGGCCGCTACTCGGTCGACGGCGTGGTCCAGGACTGGGTCCGCGTCCCGTGGAACGAGGCCCGGTACGGCTCCGACTACTGCGGCTCCAACGTCTGCGCCAGCGCCCAGGACCTGATCCGCGACGCCGTGGACATCTGGTACAAGGACCAGCAGGCCAAGGGTCAGACCGAGGCCCAGATCAAGGCGACCCTGGCCTCGTACGACCAGTGGGACCGCTACGGTTCGCACCACGACGGGAACTTCAACCAGCCCGACGGGTACATCGACCACTTCCAGATCGTGCACGCCGGCGAGGACAAGTCGGCCGGTGGCGGCAAGCAGGGCACCAAGGCCCTGTGGGCGCACCGCTCGTACGTCTACGGCAACCTGCAGGGCTCGGCCGGTCCCGAGGGCAACAAGCTCGGCGGCGTCCAGGTCGGCAACAGCGGCCTGTGGATCGGCGACTACACGATGCAGCCCGAGAACGGCGGCCTCGGCGTCTTCGCCCACGAGTACGGCCACGACCTCGGTCTGCCGGACCTCTACGACACCGCCGGCAAGGGCATCGACAACTCGGTCGGCTTCTGGTCGCTGATGTCCTCCGGTTCCTGGCTCGGCGAGGGCAAGAACAGCATCGGCGACATGCCGAACGACCTCGACGGCTGGAGCAAGTACCAGCTCGGCTGGCTGAAGGTGGACCGCGCCAAGGCCGGCACCGAGTCGACCCACCACATCGGCCCGGCGGAGTACAACAGCAACCTGCCGCAGGGTCTGATCGTCGACCTGCCGAAGAAGAGCATCACCACCGACATCAACAAGCCGTTCGGCGGCACCGGTGAGTGGTGGAGCGGCAGCGCCGACAACCTGAACGTCACGCTCACCCGCGACATCGACCTGACCGGCAAGGCCAAGGCCAGCATCAACGCCAAGGCCTGGTACGAGCTGGAGCAGGACTTCGACTACGCGTTCGGCGAGGTCTCCACCGACGGCGGCAAGAACTGGACCGTCGTGGACGGCACCTGGAACGGCACCGCCCTGCCGCGCGAGAACGGCCGTCCGGCCCTCAGCGGCCAGGTGGCCGCCTGGGGCGACCTGTCGTTCAACCTGGACGCCTTCGCGGGCCAGAAGGTCAAGTTCCGCTACCGCCACACCAGCGACGGCGGCCTGCACTTCCGCGGCCTGACCCTGGACAACGTCGCGGTCGTCGCCGACGGCGCCACCGTGTTCAGCGACGACGTCGAGAACGGTGACAACGGCTGGGTGGCCGACGGGTTCTCCCGCTTCAGCGGCTCGTACACCAAGGACTACGCGCAGTACTACATCGCGGAGAACCGGCAGTACGTGTCCTTCGACCAGACCCTGAAGACCGGCCCGTACAACTTCGGCTTCGCCGACAAGCCGGGCTGGGTCGAGCACTACTCGTACCAGCCCGGCCTGCTGATCTGGTTCTGGGACGAGTCGCAGACCGACAACAACGTCAGCGCCCACCCGGGCCACGGCCTGGTCCTGCCGGTCGACTCGCACCCGGCCCCGCTGAAGTGGTCCGACGGCGCCCTGATGAAGCCGCGCGTCCAGGGCTTCGACTCCACCTTCGGTTCCCGTCGCGTCTCCCCGCTGACCCTGCACAAGGCCGGCGTCGAGACCGTCATCCCGAAGGCCAAGGGCGTCGACGAGTTCAACGACCTGAAGTCGTGGTGGAGCAAGGACAACCAGTACGCCGGTGTCGACGTCCCGAAGACGGGCACCAGCATCGAGGTCGAGAACGAGTCCTCGAACTACCTGGAGACCTGGATCCGGGTCCGCCCGGTCGACAACTGATCGTCACCCCCCGGGTAGCGATCGGCCTGTGACCAGGCAGCTCTGACAACTCCACGTCCGGCCCGTCCCCGCAGCGCGCGGGGGCGGGCCGGACGCTTTGTCAGGCCCGGTCGGCCGCCAGCCGGTCCAGGAAGGCGGCGGCCGCCACCGTGACGTCGGCGGCGGTCCAGTCGAGGGCGGGCGCCGCGACCGTGACCTCGGTCATCGACAGCCCGGGCGGCCCGCCCGCGCGCCAGGCGCCGAACAGCCCGATCCCGGTGTCCTCGGCCAGCCCCAGTCCGGCCTCCTCCAACTCCCCGACCGGGTGCGGCAGCCAGAGCTGGAACTGGTGGGTGTGCGGCGGGGCCGGGTGCACCCGGGCGCCGGGGACGGCGGCGAACGCCCGGTCCAGCGCCGCGGCGACCGTCCGGGCGTGCGCCACGTACCCGGGCAGCCGCGGCAGTTCGCGCTCCAGTCCGGTCAGCGCGGCCAGCGCGAACGGCCACTGCTGGTAGAGCTGCCCGCCGTAGCGGTGCCGCCAGGCCCGGGCGGTGCGGACGAAGCCGCCCGGACCCGCCAGCGCGGCGCCGCTGATCCCGCCGAGCGTCTTGTAGAAGGAGACGTAGACCGAGTCGGCCAGGGCGGCGACCTCCGGCAGCGGCCGGCCGAGGGCGACCGCGGACTCCCAGATCCGGGCGCCGTCCAGGTGCAGCGCCGCACCGTGCTCCTCCCGCACCACCGCGGCCAGCTCCACCAGCTCCGCCCAGCCCGGCAGCACGAACCCGGCGTCGCGCAGCGGCAGCTCCAGGCTGAGCGCGGCGTACGGCTCGTCCAGGGCGCGCAGTTCCTCGGCGGTGGGCTGGCGCGGCTCGGTCGTCGGCCAGAGGCTGCGCAGGCCGGACAGGACGCCGAGCGCGTGCCGCTCGTGCCGGTCGGTGTGGGCCAGCGGGTGGGTGACCACGGTGCGCGGGCCGGCCGCCTCGGCGTGGATCCGCAGGGCGATCTGCTGGGCCATGGTGCCGGTCGGGAAGAAGGCCGCGTCCTCGGTGCCGAGCAGCTCGGCGACCCGGTGCTCCAGGGTGCGGACCACGCCGTCGCCGTACTGGTCCGGGCGGCCGTCCAGGTCGGGGACGGCGTGCGGCCCGGGGGCCGCGTCCGGCCCGGGGGCGGCGCCCGAGCCGGGAGCGGCGTCCGGCCCGGGGCCGGCGTCCGGGAGCGGGCCGGCCAGGTCGGCGAGGCGTTCGCGGATGCTCTGCGGCCGGACGCCGGACAGCAGCCGCTCGCAGCCGCGCAGGGCGGCGAAGCGGCGGTCCGGCAGGCTCGGGCGGTCACTGGCGTCGGGGTCTTCGCTCCTGTTGCCATACATGGCTCGATGGTGCCGCAGCGGGCCGGACCGGTCAGCGGTCCGTACGAAAGCGGTTCGAGCCCGCCAAACCCGGGCCGCGCGTGGCGCTGATCACAGGCCCGCGGCCCGGTACGACCGGCGGTAGTAGCGCACCCGGGGGCACCGGCGGGCGCGCCGGAGCGGACCTGGACGATCGGATCTCATGATCGGTACTCCATCGGTTTGAATCTCCGGCGCCACGCCGACTACACGCCGTAGTACGTCACCCCGTTTGGGACTCCGCTCGGTGACCGTTACACCTGAGTGGTCCCCCGCTCAGCACGCGCCCGAACGGGCCCTTCGTGCTGCCCTCGTACGACCCGTGAGGTACGGCAAGCGATGTCCAACGTCCCGCCCTTGGCGCCGGCCCTGCGCCGGCTCGCCGCCCGTGCGGCGGCCCGGGCCGCGGCCTGGCAGCCCCGGCTCGACCACGCCGTCCGTACCCACGCCGCACCGCTGCACACGCTCGCCGCCCGTGCGGCGGCCCGGGCCGCGGCCTGGCAGCCCCGGCTCGACCACGCCGTCCGTACCCACGCCGCGCCGCTGCGCACGCTCGGATCGCCCCGGCACACCACGCTGCCCGGCAGCCGGCAGCGGGCCGAGCACGACCACGCGCTGGTCTCGGCCGGAGCGGCCGCCGTGCTGCTCGCCGGCGTGCTGCTGGTCGCCACCCCGGGCTCGGCCTCGGCGCAGACCGTGCTGCCCACCACCCCGGGCAGCTCGGCCTTCACCGTGCCGAAGGTGGACGTGCCGAGCGCGGGGCTGGTCCAGGTGGCCGGACCCAGCGCCTACAAGCTGCCCGACGACGGCGACTCCGCGCAGCAGTCCGTGGCCGTGGCGGCCAACCTGCTGCCGTTCGACCCGCCGGCACCGGAACCGGAACCGGCACCGGAAGCCGCCGCCGAGCCGGCCCCCGGGCCCGACCCCGGCCCGGCCCCGGCCCCGGCCCCGGCCCCGGCCCCGGCCCCGGCTCCCGGATGGTCGGCGCCGGTGCCGAACGCACCGACCAGCAACCCGTACGGGAAGCCCAACCGCAGCTACGCGGCCGGGTACCACACCGGGGTGGACTTCGCGGTCGCCCCGGGCACGCCGCTGCTGGCGGTCGGCGACGCGACCGTGGTGTCGGCCGGCTGGGACGGCGCGTACGGCAAGGAGGTCGTGCTGCGGCTGGCGGACGGGCACTTCGCGCAGTACGCCCACATGTCCTCGGTGGCCGTCTCGGCGGGCGAGCGGGTGTCGGCGGGCGAGCGGATCGGCATGTCCGGGAGCACCGGCAACTCGACCGGGCCGCACCTGCACTTCGAGATCCGCACCAGCAACCGCTACGGCGCGGTGGTCAACCCGATCGCCTACCTCGCGGGGCACGGCGTCACGAACTTCTGAGCCGCCCCGCGGCGCTCAGCCGGCGCCGGGCGCGGGGTGGCTGATCCGGGCGCCGATCTCCAGCGCGATGTCCCGGGCCGCGCCGATCGCCTCGTCCAGTTCGGCGGGGGGCAGCCGCTCGCCCCACACGTTCGGGGCGTGACCGCAGTTCGCGCTGTCCTGCTTGACCAGGAACAGCGACGAATGGACGGTGAACAGCGCCATCGCGGCCCGCAGCCGGTCGTGGAAGTCCGCGTCCGGCCCGTGCACCAGCTGCATCATGGTGATCATGCGATCCCTGAAGGCCAGCCCGGCGGGGGACTCGCGCAGCGCGGGCTGGTTCTCGTGGAAGAAGCGCAGCAGCGGGGCCCGCTCGGCCATCCCGTCCGCGAAGCGGCGGATCAGCTCGTCGCGCACCTCCGGGCTCCAGACCTGCTGGCGGCCCCACGCGACGGTCTCGTCGATCGGCGCGGCCATCCGCTCGACGATGCCCAGGACGATGTCGTCCTTGGTCTTGAAGTGGTAGTAGAGCGCGGCCTTGGTGACGCCCAGGCGGTCGGCGATCTCGCGCAGTGAGGTCTGCTCGTAGCCCTGCTCGGAGAAGAGCTCCAGCGACACCTCGATGATGCGAGCCCGGGTGTCGCTGCGGGGGCTGTGCGGAGTGCCCATGGCCTGCCTCATGACTGCGTCGGTTGACTACTGCGGACCCCGGGACGGCGGCCGCCCCGGACTCATTCTCCCTGCCCAGAAGGCCGGTCGGGAAACTGGCTTGACGACCGGCTAGTAAACAACCTACCGTGCCGACGGTCGATAAACTAGCCGGGCGACAAGTAAGTGAGCCGCCGCACGGCACGACGCTCCGTCCGAACCACGCTCCGGGAGACCCCACCCCATGTCACAGTCCAAGACCGCCGGCCCGGTACCGGAGGACAAGACGGCCGAGGAGGAGCAACCGCGGTCGCCCCGCGAGATCCGCCTCGTGATGGTCGGTCTGGTCGTCACCATGCTGCTGGCCATGCTCGACAACCTGATCGTCGGCACCGCGATGCCGACCATCGTCCACGACCTCGGCGGCGGCGAGCACCTGTCCTGGGTGGTCACCGCCTACACCCTGGCCACCGCCGCCTCCACCCCGGTCTGGGGCAAGCTCGGCGACATGTACGGCCGCAAGGGCACCTTCCTCACCTCGATCGTGATCTTCCTGGTGGGCTCGGCGCTGTCCGGCCTGGCGCAGAACATGAACGAGCTGATCGGCTTCCGCGCCGTGCAGGGCCTGGGCGCCGGCGGTCTGATGGTCGGCGTCATGTCGATCATGGGCGCGCTCGTCCCGCCGCGCGACCGCGGCAAGTACCAGGGAATGTTCGCCGCGGTGATGGCCCTCGCCACCATCGGCGGCCCGCTGGCCGGCGGCTTCATCACCGACCACCTGAGCTGGCACTGGACCTTCTACATCAACCTGCCGCTCGGCGTGATAGCGCTCGCCGTGGTCGTCGTCACCCTGAAGCTGCCGAAGGTCCGCAACACCGCCAAGATCGACTACGCGGGCGTCGTGCTGCTCACCACCGGCATCACCTCGCTGGTGCTGATCACCACCTGGGGCGGCCAGCAGTACGCCTGGGGCTCCAAGGAGATCCTGGGCCTGACCGCGCTCGCCGCCGCCTCGCTGATCGCCTTCTGCTACGTGGAGCAGCGGGCCGAGGAGCCGATGCTCCCGCTGAGCCTGTTCCGGAACCTGAACTTCACCCTGGTCTCGATCATCGGCTTCATCGTCGGCTTCGTGATGTTCGGCTCGACCGTCTTCCTGCCGCTCTACCAGCAGACGGTCCAGAGCGCCTCGGCGACCAACTCCGGTCTGCTGCTGATGCCGATGATGTTCGGCATGCTGATCGTCTCGCTGGTGGTCGGCCAGGCCGTCACCAAGACCGGCAAGTACCGGATCTACCCGATCATCGGCACCATCGTGATGACCGCCGGCCTGATCCTGCTCTCCACCATGGGCATCGGGACCAGCAGGTTCACCTCGGCCTGCTGGATGGTCGTGCTCGGCGCCGGCATGGGCTTCCTGATGCAGATCACCATGCTGGTCGCGCAGAACAGCGTCGAGCTCAAGGACATGGGCGTGGCCAGCTCCACCGCCACCCTGTTCCGCACCATCGGCGGCTCCTTCGGTGTCGCGCTGTTCGGCGCGCTGTTCAACAACCGAGTGACCGACACCATGGCGGAGATGCTGGCCGGGAAGCCGATGCCCCCGGGCGGCATGAAGGACCCGCAGCAGAGCAGCCTGGAGGAGCTGCACAAGCTGCCGGACTACGTCCAGGACGCCTACAACCACGCGGTGTCCAACGGCATGCACACCGTCTTCCTGTGGGGCGCGGGCGTGGCCGTGATCGCGATCGCCGCGGCGGTGTTCCTGCGCGAGGTGCCGCTGCGCGGAACCGGCAAGGGCGAGAAGCCGGCCGAGGCCTCGCTGGAGGCGGCGGCCGTCTGACGGCCCCCGCACACGACGGCGCCCCCGGGAGGTCCTCTCCCGGGGGCGCCGTCGTGTTCCGCCGCTTACTGGGGCAGCCGGTAGACGCCCTGCTCGACCGGCTCGACCAGGCCGTCCGCCACCAGGCCGTCCAGCGCCCGGGCCCGCTGCACCGCGTCCGGCCAGACCACGTCCAGCCGGGCCTGCGGCACCGTCCCGTGCGCCTCGCGCAGCACCGCGAGCAGCTTGCCGCGCACCTGGCGGTCCGTCCCCTCGTAGGACTGACCGCGCCGGGCCGGGCCCTCGTACGGCGGGCGGCCGGCCCGCTGCCAGGCGCAGGCGGTGAACAGCGGGCAGTCCCCGCACTCCGGGCCGCGCGCGGTGCAGACCAGCGCGCCCAGCTCCATCACGCCGACCGCCCAGGTGGCCGCCGTCTCCGCGTCGTCCGGCAGCAGCGCGGTGGCGGTGCGGCGCTCGGCCGCGGTGGTCGCCTGGGGCGGGTACTCGACCCCGGTCACCGCGCGGGCGAAGACCCGGCGGACGTTGGTGTCCAGCACCACGTGCCGCTGGCGGAAGGCGAAGGAGGCGACGGCGGCGGCGGTGTACTCCCCCACCCCGGGCAGCGAGAGCAGCGTGGCGTGGTCGTCCGGGACCTCGCCGCCGTGCTCCTCGGTGATCGCCACCGCGGCCGCGTGCAGGCGCAGCGCCCGGCGCGGGTAGCCCAGCCGGCCCCACATCCGGACCGCCTCGCCGGACGGCTCGGCGGCGAGGGCGGCCGGGGTCGGCCAGCGGGTGAGCCAGGCCTCCCAGGCGGGCAGCACGCGCTTGACCGGGGTCTGCTGGAGCATGAACTCGCTCACCATGACCGCCCAGGGCGTCGCGTTGGGGGTCCGCCAGGGCAGGTCCCGCTTGCTCGCCTCGTACCAGTCCAGGACGGTCGAGTGGAACAGCGGCAGGGGCATCGGCAGCCGGGCGGCGTCGGCGGCCGAGACAGGGAGGGCGGGGGTGGTGATGGCAGTCATGGCCCTTCGATCCTCCCATGCCCGCCGACCGGGCCGAAGTGGATCAGGCCACTCCGGATCCTCCCGGGGAGGCTCCGGAAATCGTCCGATTGGAGCTCGCTCGAACGGATCAAATGGCGGATCATGTGAAGGAAGGGGCGACTGTGCGGTGTTGGTGAGTCAATCGCCACACACAGTCTCGTAGAGTTTGATCGTGCCTTCTCTGCGTCAACCCGTCGGACCACTGCCGGCCTCGATCTACTGGCGTCGGCGCATCGTCGTGCTCGTCGCCGCCGCGGCGGTCGTCGCCCTGATCGCCTGGCTGATGATCGACCCGGGCGGGGGCGGTGACGGCGGCTCACCGGGCAACGCCGCACAGGCCGTTCCGTCCCAGTCCCAGAACCAGACCCCGGCCCAGGCCATCACGCCCGGCGCCTCCCCGAGCGGCCCCGCGGCGCGCCCCGGCGGCGGCACCGGCGGCCCGGTGGCGGGCGGCGGCGGCACCGAGGTCAACCTCAGCGGCGGCACCGGCACCGGCGGCGCCAACCCGGCCCCCGGAGGCGGCGCGGCGCCGGCGACCGGCGGCGGTACGGGCGGCTCCGGCGGTACGGGCGGCGGCGGCACGGGCGGTGCTCCGGCCGTGAACACCCCCGAGATCATGGCGCTGCCGGTCTGCGCCTCCTCGCAGGTGGCGCTGGAGCTGGCCGGTACCCAGAACTCGTACCAGCCCAAGGACAAGCCCCGGCTGGCCCTGACGGTCAAGAACTCCTCCGGCACCAACTGCCGGGTGGACCTGGGCCGCACCGCCTCCGTGATCACGGTGAGCGGAAGCACCAACGACCGGGTCTGGTCCTCCGGCGACTGCCCGGCCGACAAGGGCAACATCTGGGTGCAGCTCGGCGCGAACGGCAGCCAGACCGAGACGTTCACCTGGGACCGCAGCCGCAGCAAGCCGCAGTGCGCGACCGCCGACCAGACGCCGCCGCCGAGCGGCACCTACGTGGTGCTCGCGGAGCTCACCGGGCTCTCCGGGGACAAGGTCTCGGCGCGGGCCTCGATCCGGCTGGACAGCTGAGAACCGGTCAACTTTTCCTGGAGCCCCCGGCCGCCGCGCGGCCGGGGGCTCCGTCGCGTTCGGGGGCTCCGTCGCGTTCGGGGGCTCCGTCGCGTTCGGGGGCGGGTTCGGTGCGGTGCTCCGCGCTTCGGCGCGGCACGGCTCCCGTTCGGTGCGGCTCCGGTTCGTGCGGACGTGCGACGGCCCCCGGGGAGGTCTGTCCCCCCGGGGGCCGTCGCCGAGTTCGGGCGTCCGTACGGCTGCGCGTCAGGTCAGACGTAGCGCTCCAGGATGGACGATTCGGCAAGGCGGGACAGGCCCTCGCGGACCGAGCGGGCGCGGGTCTCGCCGACGCCCTCGACGGTCTGCAGGTCGTCGATGCTCGCGGCGAGCAGCTTCTGGAGGCCGCCGAAGTGCTCGACCAGGCGCTCTATGACCGTGTTGGGCAGGCGCGGGATCTTCGCCAGCAGGCGGTAGCCGCGCGGCGAGACGGCGGAGTCCAGCGACTCCGGCGAACCCGAGTAGCCGAGCGCCTTGGCGACGGTCTGGAGGTCCAGCAGCTCGGCGTGGGTGAGCGCCTCCAGGTCGGCCAGCACCTCGGTGACCGTCCGGCCCTTCTTGGCGGCCCGCTCGGGGAAGTAGTCCCGGGCGACCAGCTCGCGCTCCGGCTCCACGCCCGCGATCAGCTCGTCCAGCTGGAGCGAGAGCAGCCGGCCGTCGATGCCGAGCTCCAGCACGTAGCCGGCGATCTCGGTGGCGATCAGCCGGACCATCTCCAGGCGCTGGGCCACGGCGGTGACGTCCCGGACCGTCACCAGGTCCTCGATCTCCAGCGCGGAGAGCGTGCCGGCCACCTCGTCCAGGCGCAGCTTGTAGCGCTCCAGGGTGGCCAGCGCCTGGTTGGCGCGGGACAGGACGGTGGTGGAGTCCTCCAGCACCCGGCGGGTGCCGTTGACGTACATCGCGATCAGCCGCATCGAGTGCGAGACCGCGACCACCGGGTAGCCGGTCTGCCGGTTGACCCGCTCGGCGGTGCGGTGGCGGGTGCCGGTCTCGTCGGTGGGGATGGTCGAGTCCGGCATCAGGTGCACGCCGGCCCGGACGATCTTGGTGATGTCCTTGTCGAGCACCACCGCGCCGTCGAGCTTGCACAGCTCGCGCAGCCGGGTGGCGCTGAACTCGACGTCCAGGACGAAGCCGCCGGTGCACAGGGACTCGACGGTCTTGTCGAAGCCCAGCACGATCAGACCGCCGGTGTTGGCCCGCAGGACCCGCTCCAGGCCGTCACGAAGCGCGGTACCGGGCGCGATGGCGGTGAGGGAGGCCCGCAGCAGGGCCTCCTCGCGGAAGGCCTTGTCCGCCCCCCGGTCGCTGGCTGCCACGTGACTCCTCCGGTCGACCCGTGCCGCGCGCCTCACGCCGTGCGCCGGTCCGCGGTCTGTTGCTCTGTCGCTCAGTACCGCTCGGTACTGCCTTTTGGCCAATGAGACTGGGGAAAGTCTAACTGTGTGTGGCTTCGGCAGGGCTTGGGTCAGCGCAGTTCGTCGGAGTCCAGCGGCTCCCAGCCCTCCATCAGCTCCTCGGGGTACGCCGCGGGGCGGTCCGCGGCCCGGGCGGAACGCGGGGCCGGCGGCGCCGACGGTGCCTCACCGCGCGGCTCGGTGCGCGGCTTGGCGGCCGATCGGCGGCGGCCCGGGATGGCCCGCAGCGCCTCGCCGATGTCGGCCACCTCGACCACCTTCATGCCCGGCGGGACCTTGCCCGGGTCCGGCGGGACGAGGGCGTGGGTGAAGCCCAGCCGGTGCGCCTCGGCGAGCCTCCGCTGCACACCCGTCACCCGCCGCACCTCGCCCGCCAGGCCGACCTCGCCGATCGCCACCAGGTTGCTGGGCAGCGGGGTGTCGGTGGACGAGCTGGCCACCGCGAGCGCCACCGCGAGGTCCGCGGAGGGCTCGGTCAGCTTCACCCCGCCGACCGTCGCGGTGTAGATGTCCTGCTTGCCGAGCTTCACCCCGCCGTGCCGCTCGACCACGGCCAGGATCATCGCGATCCGGGGGGACTCCAGGCCCGAGGTGGTGCGCCGCGGCGAGGGGATCTGCGAATCCACCATCAGCGCCTGCACCTCGGCCACCAGCGGGCGCTTGCCCTCCAGGGTGACGGTGAGGCAGGTCCCGGGAACGGGCTTGTCACGCCTGGTCAGGAAGAGGCCGGACGGGTCGGCCAGGCCGACGATGCCCTCGTCGTGCAGCTCGAAGCAGCCCACCTCGTCGGTTGCGCCGTAGCGGTTCTTGACCCCGCGGATGAGCCGCAGCCGGGCGTGCCGGTCACCCTCGAAGCTCAGCACCACGTCCACCAGGTGCTCCAGCAGGCGCGGGCCGGCGATCTGGCCGTCCTTGGTGACGTGGCCGACCAGCAGGGTGGCCATGCCGCGCTCCTTGGACGCCCGGATCAGCGCGCCCGCCACCTCGCGGACCTGGGCCGGGCCGCCAGGGGCGCCGTCCAGCTCCGCGGAGGCGATGGTCTGCACCGAGTCCAGGATCAGCAGGCCGGGGTTGACCGCCTCGATGTGCCCGAGCACCGCACCGAGATCCTGCTCGGCGGCGAGGTAGAGGTGCTCGGAGAGGGCGTTGATCCGGTCCGCGCGCAGCCGGACCTGGCCGGCCGACTCCTCGCCGGTGACGTAGAGCGTGCGGTGCTGCGCGGTGGCCGCCTTGGCGGCGACGTCCAGCAGCAGGGTGGACTTGCCGACGCCGGGCTCGCCCGCCAGCAGCACCACCGCGCCGGGCACCAGGCCGCCGCCGAGCACCCGGTCCAGCTCCGGCACGCCCGTCGAACGGGCCGTCGCGACCTGGCCGTCCACCTGGGCGATCGGGCGGGCGGGCGCGCTGACCGGACCGGCCGCCGTCGTGCGGATCGGCACCGCGCCGTACTCCTCGACCGTGCCCCAGGCGTTGCACTCCGGGCAGCGGCCGACCCACTTGGGCAGCTGGTTGCCGCACTCGGTGCATCGGTACGCCGGGCGGGGCTTGGCGGTGGTCTTGGAACGCGGAGGCATGCGGCCCACCGTAGCGCCTGGGTGTGACAACGGCGGGCCGCCGGCGGGCCCGCCGCGCATCCAGACAGATGGACGATGTTGTTACCCGAAAGAAGTACATACGCGGCGAATGGTCGGAGTCAGCCGTCCGCGTTCTCTACCGTCGGACGGGTGACGACGAGAACTGTTGGGCCGACCGGGGCGGTCGGGCCGGGGTGGTCCGGCCGGCCGGGGAGGCCTCGGTGGCTGACCGGACCGGTCAGGCCCGCCGAGTCGGCCGGGGCCTCGGGATCGGCCGGGGCCGCAGGCTCGGCCGATCCCGTCGAGCAGCGGACCGGCGCCGCGCTCGCGGCGTACGACCGGCAGGTGGACGGCCTGTTCACCTACTGCCTCTCGGTGCTCTGCGAGCACGACGCGGCCGCCGACGCCCTGCGCGAGGTCCGCGAACTCGCCCGGCGGCACGGCACCCGGCTCACCGAGCCCGGGCTGCTGCGCGCCTGGCTGTTCTCGCTCGCCCGGTACTGCTGCCTGCGCCGGCTCGCGGACGGTGGCCCGGCCGTGGCGGGTGCCGGAACCGGAACCGGGACCGGGACGGGGACGGGGCGGGCGGCGGCGATCGGCGCCGCACCGGACGAGGCCGAGACGGACGAGACCGAGGCCGAGGCGGCCCGGCGGCGGCGCGAGCTGTCCTCACTCGCCTGGCCCGAGGCGGCCGGCACCGACCCGGAACAGCGCGAGGCACTGGAGCTGTCCGTCCGGCACCGGCTGACCCCGCTGGAGGTGGCGGCGGTACTGGGCCTGCCGTTCGAGCGGACCCGCGCGCTGCTGGCCGGAGCCGAGGCCGAGGTCGCCCGGACCAGGGCGGCGCTGCTGGTGCTCGGCGTGGGCAGCTGCCCGGAGCTGGACCGGCTCGGCGGCGCCGGGGCGGAGTCCTGGCGGGACTGGGTGCTCGGCCCGGCCCTGCGACGGGAACTGGTGCAGCACGTGCTGGACTGCCCGACCTGCCGGGGTACGGCGGAGCGGGTGGCCGCGCACGAGGCCGCCGAGGGTGCGGCCGGGCTGTCGGGGCTGGCGCTGCTGCGCGCTCCGGTGGACACCTCCGGGGCCGCCGCGGTCACCGGCCCGCTCACCGCTGCGGTCACCGGCGCGGCGACCGCCCGGGCGGCTGCCGTTCGGGCGGCGGATGCTCCGGCGACGGCTCGGGTGGCGGCGGCTCGGGTGGCGGAGCCGGGGCTGCGGTTCGACCAGAGCGGCTTCCCCCGGCACCGGGCGCCGGACGCGGGGCGCGGGCTGGCGGTGCGCCGGCGGGTGGTGACCACCGGGGTGCTCGCGGCCGTCCTGGCGGCGCCGGTGATCGCGCTCTGGGCCGGGCACCGGGGCGGTGGCGGCTCGGGTTCCGCGGCCTCGGTGTCGGCCGTACGGGTGGACGGGGCCGGGCGGCCCGCCGGGCAGGAACCACGGCCCGCGGTGGACGGCCCGACGGGGTCGGGTGCGCCCGGCATGCCCGGGCTGGAGCTGGCGGGGGCCGGGGCTGGGGCCGGAATGGTCGCGGATGGTGCCGGTGCGGACGGTGCAGAAACGTTGCTTCCCGGGTTTCCGCGGCTCACCTTCCAGGGCTCGGTGATCCCGGTCCCGGCCCACGGCGCGACCCCGCTCGACAGCCCGGCCCTGGTCGCCGCACCGGCCCCATCCGTCGACCGGGCCTCCGCGACGGGCACCGGAGAACCCGCCCCGGCCGGGCTGCTCACCGTCGAGGCCGGCGAGTACGGCAGCCGGACCATCCTCACCCTCACCAACTCCGGTACCACCGAGATCCGTTGGCACGCGGTGACGGAGGCCGGCTGGCTCCGGCTCAGCCGCGACTCCGGCACCCTGGCGCCCGGCCAACGGATCACCGTGATCGTCACCGTGGACGAGGACCAGGCGCCGACCGCGCACTGGACCGCCCGGATCGCGCTGCCGCCCTCGCAGGCGGTGGTCACCCTGGAGGGCGGGCCGCACAACCGCGGCGGCTCCGCCTCCTCCCCGGCCGATCCGTCGCCGTCCTCGATACCGGCGCCGACGCCGACGCCGACCGGTTCCGCCGCCACCTCGCCCACGGCGGCCCCCACCACGTCGAGCCCGCCCACGTCGTCCCCCTCGCCGTCCGGCCCGCCGACCGGCTCCCCGTCCCCCTCGGGCACGGCCACCACCGCCCCCGGCACGGCCACCCCACCGCCACCTCGCTGACACCACAGCCCGCCGGGGCACCCGGGCGCCGTGAGAAGTCGGCCCGGTCGACTTCTCACGCACAGCAGCGGCGGGCACCAGCCGAGTACGGCGCCCCGGCCCTCCCACCCCTCGCGGAATTCGGCGAAGGGGTGCCCTGAGAAGTCGGCCCAGTCGACTACTCACGCGCGGCGAGTCAGGCATCGGCGGGCATGAAGGCCGGCCTGCCACTGCCACCCCCTGAAGCCGGGCCAAGGGCGCACGAAAAGTCGAGCGGGCCGACTTCCTGCGCGCAACAGGGTCAGCCCAGCAGCGCGTAGGCCGGCCTGCCCGTCCCGGCCGCGAGCCCGGGCAGGAAGGGACGCGTGAGAAGTCGAGCGGGCCGACTTCTCACGCCCAACGCGTCGGGCATCGGCGGCCAATGCAGACCGACCTGCCACTGCCGCCCCCAGAAGCCGGACCGAGGATGCACAAGAAGTCGACCAGGCCGACTTCCCAAGCGAGGCGCGGAGCCAGCGCGCCAGCGGGAGAGACCGAGGGCGTGGTGAGCGTGCCGCGGGGCGCCAGGGCGCCGGCGATTGCCGGCCAGGACCGCAGGCACGGGACGGCAGCTGCCCGCCCCCGGGCAGGAAGGGATGCACAAGAAGTCGACCAGGCCGACTTCCCGCGCGAGGCGCTTAGCCAGCGCGCCAGCGGGACAGGCCGAGGGCGTGGTCGGCGTGCCGCGGGGCGCCAGGGGGCCTGCGGTCGCCGGCCGGGACGGCGGGCACGAGCTCTCCGGGCGGGGGCGGGTTGCGGGGCGTCAGGCCCGGTGGATCGGCGGGGGCTGGTAGCTGCCGTCCAGGACGGCGGGCTCGGGCTGGTAGATGCGGAGGATGGGGCGGAACTCGCCGGGCGGGGTGGGGAGCCAGTTGGCGGCGGCGGCCGGGTCCTCGGGCTGGTCGTGCTGGAGGGCCAGGGTGAGGGAGCCGTCCTCGGCGTGCGCGAGGCCGGGGGTGCGGTCGCCGATCGAGTAGCGGTCGATCGGGTTCTCCACCAGGTAGTAGTCCGGGACGGAGTACATCGTGACGGACCAGAAGGCCCCGGCCGGGGGCGGCTGGTCGAAGCGCAGGGTGTAGTCGTGGGCCCCGGTGAGGGGTCGGCCGTCGGAGTCGTCGTAGGTCATCGCGTACGAGGCCTCGTAGGCGTGGTTGCCCCAGAGGCCGGCCCGGGCGGCGGCGGCCCGGCTGAGGTAGGCGGCGCGGCGGTCGGGGATGCGCCACTCGGGGTCGTCCAGGGTGCCGGGGCCCAGGTGGTCGGTGTTGTAGTCGAACAGGTGGAGCGTGCTGCGCCACTCGCCGGGCGGGTGGTCCTCGGGCGGGCGGGTGGCGTCCTCGACCCGTTCGCGGCCGGCGGCCAGGCCCTTGGCCAGCGTCAGCGTCCATTCGGGGGCAGCCGAGCGGTACGGCGAGGCGCCGTCGTCCAGCAGGCCGAGCGGGGCGAAGCGGCGCTGGTACTCGATGTCCGCGGTGGCGGGCGGGAAGGCCTGCATCCAGACCCGCAGCCGTTCGAAGAAGGCCAGCCGCTCGGGGACGTCCCCGTCCGGCTCGGGGAGTCCGGCGACCAGGCCGCCGGGTTCCAGCGGCTCCAGTTCCAGGGCGGACTGGAGGGCCCGGACCCGGGGCAGGTCCTCCGGCCCGGTGCAGGCGAAGCGGCCGACGAGGGTGCCGACGGTGGTCGGCAGCTCGATCACCCGGTTCGGGTCCGGCGGGGTGCCGTGCCAGCCTGGTGGGACGATCAGCCAGGTCTGCGCGCCGGTGCCGGTGGCCCGGCGGCCGAGGTAGGCGACGTTGTCCGTCCAGGCGTCGATGATCTGCAGCACGTAGTAGGCGCCCGCGGTGTCCGGGACGCGCAGCACCTGGGGGCCTTCGGAGAGGTCGAGCTGGGCGATCGAGTAGATCGTGTCGTTGTTGACCGAGACGAAGCGGTCGGCCGGACCGGCCAGCCGGGTGGCGTGGCTGATGTGGTTGAACGGCGCCGCCGGCAGGGTGCCCAGGCCGCCGCGGGCGAAGCGCTCGACCATGGTGAGGCCGGCGACCAGCGGATAGCCGTAGACGTACGCGTCGGCGGCCAGGGCCTCCAGCTCGGGCTGGTTCATCGCGGGTCCTTCGTCCGGGGCGGGCAGCCGGTCGGCGGAGTGCTCGGCGTCGGCGGGCCGTTCGTCACCGGCGGCGGCCGGCGGGTCCGCCGTCCGGGCCGTGCTCCGGGCCGTGCTCCGGGCGGGCGCCGGACCGGGGTTCGGTCGCCGACCGCGGTACACCTCGGATGCTAAGCGGGGCCGGGTGGGGCGGCATGTCGGACCGGACGCCCCGCGGCATCCGGCGACCCGACGCCCGTGACCGGACGCCCGTGACCCGACACCCGTGACTCGACTTCTGCGGCCCGACTTCTCCGGCCCGGCATCTGCTGACCGCGAATCCGGGCGTACGGGCGGTGCGGCCCGGAGAGGGTCCTCGGTATGAAGATCCTCTTGCTTGGGGGCTCGTCCTTCCTGGGACGGGCCTACGCTGCCGAGGCCCTCGCCCGGGGCCACCGGGTGACCACCTTCAACCGCGGTCGCAGCGCCGCCGACCTGCCCGGCGTCGAGGCGGTCCGGGGCGACCGCGACAGTGCCGGGGACCTCGCCCGGCTGGTGGACGGCCGCAGCTGGGACGCCGTCGTCGACACCTCCGCCCAACAGCCCGCCCAGGCCGCGCTCAGCGCCCAGCTGCTGCGCGAGCGGGCCGGCCACTACACCTTCGTCTCCTCCGTGCACGCCTTCGCCGACTGGCCCGCCCGGGCGGTCGACGAGGACTCCGCACTGCACCCCTGCCCCGCCGACACCCCGCCCGGCCAGCCGCCCGCCTCCGCCCTGAAGGCCGGCTGCGAGCGCGCCGTGCTGGCGGGGTTCGGCGCCGGGCGCACGCTGGTGCTGAACAGCGGACTGCTCGTCGGACCGTACGAGTTCGGCGGCCGACTGCCCTGGTGGCTGGAGCGGATGGCACGCGGTGGTCGGGTGCTGGCCCCGGGGGATCCTCGGCGGACCATGCAGGTGATCGACGTCCGGGACTTCGCCGGCTTCGGGCTGGACCTGCTGACGGCCGGGACGACGGGGCGCTGCATCACCACGGCGCCGCCCGGGCGGCTGAGCTTCGGCGAGTGGCTGGCGACCTGCCGGGAGGTCGCGGGGGCCGCGGACACCGAGCTGGTCTGGGTGCCGGACGAGCCGCTGCTCGCCGAGGGGCCGGACCAGGTGGGCGCGTGGACCGAACTCCCCCTCTGGGCGCCGGACCTGCCCGAGATGGCGGGCGCCTGGCTGGCCGACACCGGCCGGGCGGAGGCGGCCGGGCTGCGCTGCCGCCCGTTCGCCGAGACGGCGCGGGACACCTGGGAGTGGCTGCGGCGGCGCGGGCCGGTCGAGGACACCGACGCCGAGGGGCGCAAGGGGCGGCCGGGGGCGGCGGTGCGGCAGGGCCTCGAACCCGCCAAGGAACGGCGGCTGTTGGCCGCCCTCGGCTGACGGCGGCGCCGGTCGGCAGCGGTGCCCGGGCACCACTCCCGGCGACACGCCCGGCAAGACCCCTTGGGACGCTCCGCAGAGCGCTCCGGGGACGCGTTCGACGCGCGCCGCCTCCGGCGCGGGCGCCCCGTTCAGTGCTTGCGGCGGGTGACCAGTTCGGCGAGCGCCAGCAGTTCGTCCGCCGCGGCCGGCTCCGGGACGGCGGCGGCCAGCTGCGCCATCGCCGCGGCCATCCGCTCGCAGGACTCGCCCTGCGCCCAGCCGCGCCCGCCGGCCGCCTCGACGGCCGCCGCGCACTGCGCCAACTCATCGGCGTCCAGCGGGCGTTCGATCGCGTACAGCTCGGCCAGCAGCTTGCCCTCGACGGTGCCGGATCCCAGCGCCGCGACCACCGGCAGCGACTTCTTCCGGGCGACCAGGTCCGCGCCGACCGGCTTGCCGGTGACCGCCGGATCCCCCCAGATGCCGATCAGGTCGTCGATCAGCTGGAAGGCCAGGCCGATCTCCCGTCCGAAGCAGTCCAGCGCCTGCGCCGCCTCCTCGGAGGCGCCCGCGTACAGGGCGCCCATCGCGCAGGCCGCGCCCAGCAGCGCGCCGGTCTTGGCCTCCGCCATCGCCAGGCACTCGGGCAGCGAGACGTCGTTGCGCCGCTCGAAGGCGCAGTCGATCTGCTGGCCCTCGCAGAGCTCCACCACGCAGTCGGCGAGCCGGCGGATCGAGCCGTGGGCGGCCGGGTGGGTGTCCTCGGCGAGCAGCCGCAGCGCGAGGGAGTGCATGGCGTCCCCGGCCAGGATGGCCTCGGTGGTGCCGAACACCCGCCAGGCGGTGGGCCGGTGGCGCCGGGTGTCGTCCCGGTCGATGACGTCGTCGTGGAGCAGGGTGAAGTTGTGCACCAGCTCCACCGCGGCGGCCGCGGCGACGGCCTCGTTGGGTTTGCCGCCCAGGGCCTGGGTGGCGGCGAGGACCATGGCCGGTCGGATCGCCTTGCCTGCGGAGGCCTGGGCGGGAGTGCCGTCCGCCTCCCACCAGCCGAAGTGGTAGCCGGCCACCTTGCGCATGGTGCCGGGCAGCGAGTCGACGGCGGCCCGCAGGACCGGGTCGACCAGGGCGCGGGTCCGGGCGAGGATGTCGGCCGCCTCGTGGCCCTCTTTGTGGTCCCGCTCCAGCGTGGGACTGGTCATGGGTGTTTCCCCCTGTCGGGCGCCTGTCGTGGGACGGCCCGCCGACGGCGGGCCGGGGTTGCGCTGTGCCGGTGCGCGCCGGGCCGGTGCACAGCAGGTACGCACTGCGCCGGTACGCAGCAGGTATGCACCGGGCTGGTGCGCAGCACGTACGCGTCGGGCCGGCACGCATCCGCCCGGCCGGGGCCGGTGGACGGCCCCGGCGGACGGCGCGGCTCTGCGAGCGGCCCCGCGAACCGTCGGTACTGCGCGATCCGTCAGTACTGCGCGATGTCCACGTTCTCCAGGACACCGACCGCGTCCGGCACCAGGATCGCGGCGGAGTAGTAGGCGCTCACCAGGTAGGAAATGATGGCCTTGTCGTCGATTCCCATGAACCGCACCGAGAGGCTGGGCTGGTATTCATCCGGAATTCCGGTCTGGTGCAGGCCGATGACGCCCTGGTTGTCCTCCCCGATTCGCATCGCGATGATCGAGCTGGTGCTCCCGACGATCGGGATCTTGTTGCACGGGAAGACCGGGACCCCGCGCCAGGACAGGATCTGCTTGCCCTCGACCTCGACCGTCCCCGGGTAGAGGCCGCGCTTGTTGAGCTCCCGGCCGAAGGCGGCGATGGCCCTGGGGTGGGCCAGGAACATCCTGGTGCCGCGGCGGCGGCTGAGCAGCTCGTCCATGTCGTCCGGGGTGGGCGGGCCGGAGTGGGTCTGGAACCGCTGCTCGTACGCGGCGTTGCCGAGCAGGCCGAACTCGGGGTTGTTGACGAGCTCGTGCTCCTGGCGCTCGCGCAGGGCCTCGATGGTCAGCCGCAGCTGGTGCTCGGTCTGGTTCATCGGCTGGTTGTAGAGGTCGGCGACCCGGGTGTGCACCTTGAGGATCGTCTGCGCGACGCTCAGCTCGTACTCGCGCGGCTTGAGCTCGTAGTCGACGAAGGCGCCGGGCAGCTCGTACTCGCCCTGGTGGCCGGCGGCGAGGTCGATCGCGGCCTCGCCGTGCTTGTTCTGCGCCTGCTGGAAGCCGTTCAGGTACTCGATGACCTGGAGCTGCAGCGCCTCGGAGCGGTCGTGCAGCTCCTGGAAGGAGGGCCAGGACAGCGTCAGTACGGTGCCGGAGGTCGCGGCGCGGACGGTGTACGGCCAGGCGCCGCCGTCCTGCCGGATCGCCTCGTCGCCGAGGTGGTCGCCGTCGGCGAGGGTGCCGATCACCGTCTCCTCGCCGTACTTGCCGGTGCCCAGCCGGTCGAGCTTGCCGTGGGCGATCAGGAACACCTCGGTGATCGGCGCCCCGGCCTGGACCAGGACGTCGCCCGCGCCGAAGTCCCGCTGCACGAAGCGCGAGGCCAGTTCCTCCAGCACGGCCTCGTCCTGGAAGCCGCGCAGCACCGGCACCTCGGCCAGCGTGGGCGGGACGATCCGCACCTCGGCGCCGGTCTTGACGAAACCCACCCGGCCGCGGCCGACCGAGTGGCGCAGGCGGCGGTTCACCCGGTAGGTGCCGCCGGACACCTGCACCCAGGGCAGCCTCCTGAGCAGCCAGCGCGGGCTGATGCCCTGCATCTGCGGCGCCGACTTGGTGGTCGTCGCGAGGTTCCGCGCGCCCGCCGTGCTCAGACTCTGCTGCTGCCGGATCTCCGGTTGCGCACCGGGCGCGGGAATACCGGCATTCGTTTCGGTCGACATGAGGGGAGCCCTTCGCATATCCCAATGAAGCGTCGCCTTGCACATGCGTGTTGCAGCTTCATGGTGGGCCCATTCAGGGGCGCCCCGCAATCACTCGTTCGAGTGGTTCCGAATGGCCGAACAAATAGTACGAATGGATCACCCGATCGATATTTGTTCGACTATTTATTCGAACATATCGGAGTGCCGCGCCCCATCCTCCCCCATCGAAGCCCCGACCCGCGCCACCCCGCGCCACCATCCGCCCACGGCGCCCCTGCCGTCCGGGCCGTTCGAACAGGCCGCTAGGGTGCCCTGACCCTTCGTCAACTTCCCTCCTGGGAGGGTCACATGAGTGCACCCGTACGTGTCTGGCTGAACCGCACCTACGCCGAGAACGTCTTCTTCATCGAGCAACTGCGCGCCGCCCCGCGCCCCGTCGTGGTCCACGCGACCCACGGCGACCCGGACTCCCCCGTGCTCGCCGCCGCCGACCACGGCACCCCGGAGCCCGCCGGCCTGGCCGCGGACGGCTACGTCGGCTACGCCCTGGACTACTGCGCCCGGCACGCGATCGACGTCTTCGTCCCGCAGCTGCACCAGCTCGCCATCGCCCTCGCCCGGCCGGAGTTCGAGGCGATCGGCACCACGCTGCTCTGCCCGCCGGCCACCGCGATAGCCGCCTTCACCAGCAAGGCGGACGGCTACGCCACGATCGCCGGGGCCGGGCTGCCCACCCCGCCCTGGTGGCGGGTGCGCACCCCCGCCGAGCTGTGGGACGCCGTCGAACGGATCGAGGGCACCGGCCGCACCGCCTGCCTCAAGCCCACCACCGGAGCCGGCGGCGCGGGCTTCCGGGTACTCACCCGGGAGCCCTACAACGCGCGGCGGCTGGCCGGCTGGGACCACCGGGTGCAGGTCGAACAGGTCGCCGCGGCACTGGCCGGGGGCAGCCCGGACGGCGAGCCGGTGGACCTGCTGGTGATGCCCCACCTGGACGGGCCGGAGGTCTCGGTGGACTGCCTCGCCGACCGGGACGGCAGCCCGCTCGCCGCGGTCGGGCGCACCAAGGAGGGCCGCCGCCGGGGCTTCACCACCGAGGATTGCTACCTGGAGCCCGTCCGGCGGCTGGTCCGGGCGACCGGGATGGCGTACCTGTCCAACGTCCAGTTCCGCCGCCTCGACGGCCTGCCGGTGGTCATCGACGTCAACACCCGCCCCGCCGCCGGGCTCCACCAGCTGCGGCTGTGCGGACTCAACCTGCCGTGGGACGCGGTGCGGCTGGCGCTCGGCGAGCGGCCGGAGTGCGCGGGGGCGGAGCCGGACGTGCGCGGCATCGAGTACACCCTGGTACCCGGCATCCGGCCGGTGCACCCGCAGCAGGAGCCCGGGCGGGTGTCTCCGGGGGCGCAGCCGGCGGCGGCCCGGGCGTGACGACCGGCGGGAGCGGCGGGCCGGGCGCGACGACCGGCGGGAGCGGCGGGCCCACTGCCGGCCGCGGGCCGCTCGCCGCCGCCCGCGCCCCCGCCCGCACCCCCGCCGCTACAGCGGGCCGTTCCAGTCGAGGGTCGGCTCCAGCACGCCCTCCAGGGTGAGCAGCCAGCGCTTCACCTCGATGCCGACCCGGCCGCCGCCGAAGCCGCCGATCCCGTCCGCCGCCACCACCCGGTGGCAGGGCACCAGCAGGGGGACGGGGTTCGCGGCCATCATCTGCCCGACCGTGCGGGCGGCCAGGCCGGGCTCCGTGATGTCCTCGAACACCCCGCTGCGGGCGGCCAGTTCGCCGTAGGTGATGGTCCGGCCGTACGGCACCTCGCGCCAGAGCGTCTGCAGCACCGCGCGGTGCGGGCCGGAGCTCAGGCTCCAGTCGACCGGCAGGCCCAACTCGCGGGTGCGGCCCGCCAGGTAGGCACCGATCCGCTCGGTGACGGCGGTGATCTTCGACTCGTCGGTGCACGCCGGCAGCTCGCCCTCGCGCGGCCCGGTGTAACCGGCCGACGCCACGCCGAGCGGGGTCACCGCGATGCGCATCGGCCCGCTGGGCAGCGGCGTGGGCACGGTCAGCCAGGACATCGACCAGGACTGCGACACGCTCGGGCCCCCGCCCTCCGCCGGACCGGCCGCCGGCCACCCCGGCACCCGGGGGGCGTCCCCGCCCCGCGCGCCATCGTACGGCGGGCGGTCGCGCGCCGGGCGGTCGCGCGGCAGGCCGTCGGGCGGCGGGTGCCGGGGCGGCAGGCCGTGGCGCGGCGGTCCGCCGGACGACGGCCCGCCTGCGGCACGGGCGGCTCCGGTCAGAGCTGCGTCTTCAGCCCACGGGCGAGCGAAGCGCACCAGTGCACCAGATCGGCGCGGTCCGGGGACCGTCCCTCGCACAGCACGGCCAGCTGGTCGTCACTGAGCCGGTTCGACCCCGGGATCTCCAGCAGGTACGCCAGGTCCGCCAGTACGGTGGCGAGCCGCTCCGCGTCCGCGTGGTCCAGGGTGACCGCGGTCCCGTGATGGCTGATGGTGAGCGAGCCGGGCATGATCGACCTCCTCCGTCTCCCCCGTCCTCCACCGTACGACCGGGTCGGCCGCCCCGCCCGCCGCGGAGGCCTGCGTGCGCGGGAGGGGCAGCCGGTCGCGCTCCGGGGCCGGCCGGGCGCGGTGCGCGGTGGGCCGGGGGTGCGCCCCGAAGCCGTCCGAGGGGTTGGTCAGCTGTCCGGGCCCTCCTCCCAGCGGCGGTTCCGTACCGCCGGTACGGCCAACACTACGGCCCCGGCCGCCAGTTGCCAGACCGCCCCGACGAGCAGCACGGTGTCCGCGCCGAACCGGCCCGCCAGCGGACCGGCCGCCGCCAGTCCGAGCGGGCCGAGGGCGAAGGCGCCCAGGACGCCGAAGGCCGTCATCCGGCCGAGCAGCTCCACCGGCACCCACTTCTGCAGGGTGGTGTTGTAGAGCGTCCCGCAGACCGCCGAGCCGGCCCCGGCCACCAGCGCGCCGGCGGCCACCCAGGGCAGCCCCGCCCCGGCCGCGAGCGCCCCGGAGGGCAGCGCCCAGGCCAGCGCCGCCGCGGACGCCACCGCGAGCGGACGGGCGGGCGCCCGGCCGAGCATCAGCAGGCCGCTCAGCACCGCCCCGGCGCCGTACACGCCCATCACCAGGCCCCAGGCCCGGGCGCCGCCGAGGCCCCGCTGCGAGAGCAGCGGGCCCAGCACCAGGAAGGGGGCCCAGACCAGCAGGTTGAACAGGCCCATCTGCGCGGTGGTGATCCACAGCCACGGGCGGGAGACGAACTCCGACCAGCCGGCCCGCACGTCCCGGATCATCGACTCCTCGCCGCCCGCCGCCCGTACCGGCAGCCGCAACCTGGCCAGCGCGAAGGCGCCGACGCCGTACGTCACCGCGTCGGCCAGCAGCACCGTCGCCGGTCCCCAGGCGGCGGTGACCAGCCCGGCGGTGGCGGGGCCGACCACGGTGGACACCGAACGGGCCAGCCCCAGCAAGGTGTTGGCGTCCGCCATCAGCTCCTTGCGGCGCACCAGATCGGGCACGATCGCGCCGAAGGCCGGCATGAACAGCCCCTCGCCGACCCCCCAGAGCGCCACCAGCACGACCATCGCCCAGACCGGCGCGTGCCCGGCCGCCAGCAGTCCGGCGAACAGCGCCTGGACCAGGCCGCGCAGCAGGTCCGAGCCCAGCATCACCCGGCGGCTGCCGAGCCGGTCCGCGATCACCCCGCCGGCCAGCAGCACCAGCACCACCGGGAGGATCCGGGCCGCCATCACCCACCCCAGGGCGGTGCCGCCGCCACCGCCGGCTCCCCCGGCGCCGCCCTCGCCGTCGAGCACCGCGAAGGCGACCGCGACCGGCGCCATCGAGGAGCCGATCAGGGAGGTCGTGTATCCGATGAAGAACCACGTGAATTCGCGCTCGCCGAGCACGGCGAGACGGTCTCCCAGTCGCCTTCTGCGGGCCGGGATCCGTTCGGTCTGCATTGCCATGTGCAGCAAGTCTGCGGTCCGAAGGGAAGCGCTTCAAGGGATTCCGGCGAAAAAGTTGAGCCTTTTGGAGTCAATTTTCCGGGCGGAGCGAACTGCCGCAGTAAATTCGTCTTTCAATGGCTCCCGACCTGCCCTTTACTGCGATTCTTGGCTAGGGTTCGAGCGGCTTGGCGGAATTGATTTACTGCGGAAGAAGGCGATCGTGACAGAAACCGCGGCAGGACTCCCACCGGTCGAGTACGCCGTCGCCGTCGAGCGCTACCTGGCCGCCTCCGGGCTCGCCGACGGCTCCCGGCGGATCTACCGGATCGCGCTGGACACCTGGGCCTGGGCGCTCGCCGACCGGCCCTCCCCCACCGGCCCCGAACGGCGGCGGGCCCGGCCGCCCGTCCTGCCGCTCGCACTGCTCGACCACCCGGACGCCGCCGAACGACTGCGCGACGCGGCCGCCCGGCGCGCGGCCGACACCGACCCGCGCACCCTCAACCGGGAACTCTCCACCCTGCGCGCGGCCGTGGCCTGGTGGCGGGCCAGGGGCTGGCTCGACGGCGACCCGACCACCGGCCTGCTCGCCCGCCCGCTGCCCGAACCCGCGGCGGCCGCAGGCCCGTTGACCCCCGAGGAACTGCACGCCCTGTTCACCCTCCGCGCGCCGCTGCGCGAACAGGCGCTCTGGCACCTGCTGCACGAGTCCGGCGCCGCGATCGAGACGGTCCTCGCCCTGGACACCGACCACCTCGACCCGCCCCGCCGCCGCACCCGCCCCGGGCAGGCCACCGTCCACTGGCAGTCCGGCACCGCCCGGCTGCTCCCCCTCCTGGTGGCCGGCCGCGCCACCGGCCCGCTCTTCCTCACCGACCGCCGCGCCCCCGCCGGCACCCCCGCCCGCGACCGCTGCCCGTACACCGGCCACGCCCGCCTCTCCTACCGCCGGGCCGCCGAGCTCTTCACGGCCCACACCCGGCCGCTCGGCCCGGGCTGGACCCTCCGCCGGCTGCGGGCGGGGCGGTAGCCGCGGGGCGGCGGCGCGCGGCGGGCAACGGGCAACGGGCAACGGGCAACGGGCAACGGGCAACGGGCAACGGGCAACCGCAACGTCGGCAGCGCCGCGCCGTTACGCAGCCGATGAACGGCCGTGACACGACCGGCCGAGGACCGCGACACGGCCCTCCTACCGTCATCCACGACGCCACCGGCCGAACCGGTCGAACCGGATGAGCCGGCCGGAGGGCGTCCTCGACGAGGACGTACGCGTCCGGCGCCGACGACGGACGTCCCGCGACACCGGCACGCCGGGGCCCGCGAACCGCACCGCGGACCGGCGGCCACCACCTACCGACCGATGCAGATGGAGACACCCCGCATGAGCAGGAGCCGTACCCACCACTCGCCCGCCCGCCGCGTCCTGGCGGTCTGCGCCCTGACCGGCGCCGCGCTGCTGGCCACCATCAGCGGCGGGCAGGCCTGGGCCGACGGCGTGCCGAAGCCGGCCGCCCCCAGTGTCGCCGCCCCGAACGGCGACGCGGCGCCGAGGACCGCCGTGCCCACGCCGTCCGCCGCCCCGAAGACCGACGCCTCGCCGGCCGTGGCCGCCCCCAAGGGCGTCGCCTCGCCCGCCCCGGTCGCGCCCGGTGGCGCCCAGCCGCAGGTCCGCGAGGTGCCCAAGGGCGCCGCGCAGGCCGGTGACGGCTCCGCCGCCTCCGAGGGTTCCGGCCTGATGCTCGCCGGTGGCGGCACCGTCGCGGCCGTCGGCGCCGCGGCCCTGGGCTTCGCCGTTCTGCGCCGCCGCTCCGGTGCGCGCGGCTGACACCGGTCCCGAGTCCGCCGGGGCCGTCCCGGTGGCGGGGACCGACACCCGCCGTCGCGCCAAGGACCACCGGCGGGGCCGCCGACGCGCCGCCCGGCCCGCTCCGGGCCCGCTGCGCCGCACCGCCTTCGGCACCGCGGGCCTGCTCTGCCTGGTCCTCGGCACCTCGCTCGCGCTGTCCGGCCGGGAGACCCCGGTGGTGCGGGTCGAGACCTCCGCGCACGGCACCGGCACCGGCACCGGCACGGACGCCCCGGCGATGGCCCCGGGCACCCCGGCCACGGCCGGCGCCGCGTCCACATCCACGTCCACCGCCCCGAAGCCGTACGCGTCCTCGCCGCCGACCCGCCTGCTGGTCCCCTCCGTCGGAGTGGACGCACCGGTGACCGACCTCGGCCTGAACCCCGACGGCACGGTCGAGGTGCCGACGGCCGACCGGGGCGAGGAGGTCGGCTGGTACCGCAACGGCCCCACGCCCGGCGAGAACGGCCCCGCCGTACTCATCGGGCACTACGACACCGCGCACGGCCCGGCGGTCTTCAAGCAGCTGCCGAAACTGCGGCCCGGCGAGCTGATCCGGATCCGGCGCGCCGACGGCAGCACCGTGGACTTCAAGGTCCGCACACTGCTCCAGGCCGCCAAGGACCACTTCCCGACCGAGCAGGTGTACGGCGACACGCCCGCGCCCGCACTCCGGCTGATCACCTGCGGCGGGCGGATCGGCTCGGACGGCCACTGGACGGACAACATCATCGTGCTGGCGGACCTGGCCTGACGGCCGGGACGGGTCGTACGGACCGCATGAACCGCATGAACCACCTGGACCGTACGAGCCGTACGACCCACGTGGTCCGGACTACCCGGACTACCCGGACGGCCCGCACGGCCCGCACGAAGTCACCGTCGCGGAACCGCCGACCACCGACCGCGCGACCTACCACCGGGGCGGTGACGGGAGCGACGACCGGAACGACGACCGGAGCGACGCCGCAGAGCAGGAGGACGAACACCGACCGTGGCAGCAACACCACCACCCCGCCGCCGGCCCGGCGCCGTCCAGCTCGCCACCCTGGCCGGCCTGGTCGTCGTCCTCGCCCTCGCCGGCCTGGCCTTCGGCCGCGCCACCCCCGGCGACCTGCGCGACCAGGGCCCGGTCCGGGCCGTCACGCCGCCGCCGGTGCTCCAGCCGCTCTGGCCGAAGCTGCCCACCTCCCCGCCGCCGTCCGCCGCCGCGGCCGGCGTCACCCAGGAGCCGCCGCAGCCCGTACCGGACCTGACCGTCCCCGGGCACGACATCACCGCGGTCGACGTGCGCACCGTCCTCGCCAAGGACCCGAACGTGGGCCCGGAGGAGCGTCAGGCGCTCGGCTCCTGCGCCGGGTGCGAGGTCCGCGCCCCCGAGTTCCGCGACCTCTCCGGGGACGGGCAGCCCGAGCTGATCACCGTCGTCACCACCCCCGGGCGGGTCGTGCTGCACGTCTACGCCCTCGCCGAGGAGCACCTGCTGCCCGTCCTCCAGGTGCAGGTCCAGCCGGCGTTCAGCGCCGCTACCGTCGGCACCGACCTGTGGCTGTTCGAGCCCACCAGCGCCTACGCCCGGACCACCAGCCTCTACCAGTGGAACGACAACAGGCTCGTCCTGAAGGAGCGCAAGGACGAGGGCGTCGGCCTGCTCCCGCGCACCGGCGCGGACACCGCCGCCCCCGAGTCCGGCCCGGCAGTGGCACGCCCCACCCCGTTCGCGCCGAGGCAGGCGGCCCCCGAGGCCGTCGTCCCGTCCCCGCGCCCCGTCCGGCCGTCCTCCGGGCCCGCCGCGCCCTCCACCCCCTCGGGGCCCTCCGCCCCCGCCGTGCTCCCGGAAGCCAAGCGATGACCCCCGCCACCACCCCCGCCCACCCGCACATCCTCCTGGTCGAGGACGACGAGGTGATCCGCGAGGCCACCCGGATGGCCCTGGAACGCTACGGCTTCCCGGTCACCACGGCGGCCGACGGCCTGGAGGGGCTGGAGGCGTTCCACGCCGTCCGGCCCGACCTGCTCCTGCTGGACGTCATGCTGCCGCTGCTCGACGGGGTCGGCCTCTGCCGCCGGATCCGGGAGGAGAGCCAGCTGCCGATCCTGATGATGTCCGCCCGGACCGACCCGGTGGACGTGGTCTCCGGGCTGGAGGCAGGGGCGGACGACTACGTGGTCAAGCCTTTCGAGAGCGCCGTCCTGGTCGCCCGGATCCGTACGGTGCTGCGCCGCGTCCGGGTCGTCCCGGCGACCGACGCCCCACCGCCCCCGGACGCCCCGGCGGCCGACGCCCCGCCGTTCCCCGGCACCCCCGGGGTTCCCGGAGTTCCCGGAGTTCCCGGGGTCCCGCAGCCGGCGGTCCCGCCGACCGCCCCCGCCCCCACCCCGTCCGTCCGCAGCTTCGACGGCCTCCAGGTGGACACCGACAGCATGGAGGTCCGGGTGGACGGCCGCCTCGTCCCGCTCACGCCCACCGAACTGCGGCTGCTGCTGGAGTTCACCGCCGCGCCCGGGATCGTGCTGGAGCGCTCCACCCTGCTCGAACGCGTCTGGGACTACGAATGGGGCGCCGACACCCGGGTCGTGGACGTCCACGTGCAGCGGCTGCGCGCCAAGATCGGCTCCGGCCGGATCGAGACCGTCCGCGGGTTCGGCTACAAGCTGCGGCGCCCGGCATGACCCTGCGCCGCCAGATCGCCACCGCCGTCGCCGCCATCGCCGTCCTGGTCGCGGTGGCCGTCGGCCTGCTGGTCCACCAGGCGATGATCCGTCAGCACGTGGACCAGGCCCGCTCCTCCGCACTCGCCGCCCTCGACTCGGCCCTGGCCGGCTACGGGCGCGACGGCGAGGTGGCCGGCCACGGCGCCGCCGTGAACGACCCGGCCCTGCCCGACCGGCTGCGCGCCCTCGCCGACGGCGGCCGGCACGGCTCGCTGCTCGCCGCCGACGGCACCGGCGAGTCCATGTGGGCGGCCGGCCCGGTGCAGAACGGGGTGCTGTCCGTCCGGGTGGACTTCACCCAGGACCGGCAGGCCATCGCCGACCTGGACCGGATCATCCTGCTCACCGTCGTCGCCGCGGTCTTCACCACCGTGCTGGCCGGCGTGCTCGTCGCCGACCGGATCAGCCGCAGGCTGCGCACCGCGGCCACCGCCGCCCGGGGCATCGCGGCCGGCGGGACGGACACCCGGATCGGCGAACTCGTCGACGGCAAGGACGAGGTCGCCGACCTCGCCGCCGCCGTCGACCTGATGTCCCGCACCCTGCACCGGCGCCTGGAGGACGAGCAGCGCTTCACCGCGGACGTCGCCCACGAGCTGCGCACCCCGCTCACCGGGCTGGTCACCGCCGCCGAGCTGCTGCCGCCCGGACGCCCCACCCAGCTCGTGCAGAACCGGGTCCAGGCACTGCGCGGCCTGGTCGAGGACCTGCTGGAGGTCTCCCGCCTGGACGCCGACGCCGAGTCCCCCGACCTCTCGGCCGTCCCCCTGGAGCGCGCGGCGCGCCGCACCGTCTCCCTCACCGGCCTGGACGTCACCGTCGACATCACCGCCGACCGGCAGGTCCGCACCGACCTGCGCCGGCTGGACCGCATCCTCGGGAACCTGATCCTCAACGCCCACCGCCACGGCGCCGGCCCGGTCCACCTGCACGTCGACGGCCTGCGGATCACCGTCCGCGACCACGGCCCCGGCTACCCCGAGGACCTCCTCCGGCACGGCCCGCAGCGCTTCCGCACCAACGCCCCCGAACGAGGCCGCGGGCACGGCCTCGGCCTCACCATCGCCACCGGCCACGCCCGCGTCATCGGCGCCGCCCTGACCTTCACCAACCATCCCGACGGCGGCGCCGTCGCCACCCTCGCCCTCCCCCCGGACTGACCCCGCCCACGCGAAAGGGCCGGCCCGACACCCCGTCGGACCGGCCCTTCCCTCGTACACCTGAGCCCCCTGTCGGGTTCGAACCGACGACCCCCGCTTTACAAGTTTTCCTCCCGGCAAGCCCGTGACCTGCAAGGATGCAGCCGACAAGGCGGCTGGCCTGCTGAGATCACTCTCAGTGTCTCTTCCGACCGCCGGTCGCTTCTCACCCTCATGTGTGCCAAATCCGTGCAGCGAACACGGTTCACCCGACGGCGCATCAGGCATACCCGCAGCACAACTTGTCTTGGCTGCGCCAGCTACCTTCGCCTTCCCGCACGATGCCCGCGGCCAACGCTGGAACCTCTGTCCGCGAGGGCTGTCGGTTCTCTCGTCCATCATCAGTGCCCATGATCAGTCTGTTGGCATGGATCGCAGTCGGCACAGCCCTCTATCTGGTTATGGCCGCAGCATTGACCTCTTCTGGTTGGGGTAGCTCCGCGAAGCGAATCCCCGGACAGTTTCTGGCCCGCATCCCCTTCCTGAGCCGGCTCCCTGGGACAGCCACCCGACGACAGGCCGAACGTGCCATCACCGTGCTGCTTGAGCAGGGAGTGACTGCGCCAGTCCTACTCGACCGGACAGCCGTGCAGAAGGTCGTAACCAGAAGAGCTCTGGCAACTTGGGGCCTGGCCCTGGTGTGGGCGCCACTTGCCATCGCCTCACTCATTTCGTTCGAGGTAGTGATGTTGGCAACGCCTGCTTCATCCGCCAACACACGGCATCACTTCAGTGCCGCCCCGTTCCTGCCCTGGCTACTGCTGGCCCTCACGATCGTCCTGGCAGAAGCCGACCGCCGAGGCGCAGCGCGCAGTGTTCCCCACCAATGGACTGCCCACGCCACTGTGGTTGCAGCCCTGTCCTACGCCAATGACGCGCCTGAACGCCGCGGCACCAGTCGGGACGAGGCCATCTGCGAGGCCGTTCAGACACTTTCAGGCGCACCGCACTGCTGCGCCAGGCCGCCCACAGCCCCAGGAAGGCTGATCACCAGCTACGTCGCAATATCCAGGAGCAGGCTGCACTGACCGTCCGCAACCTGCATGCCGCCAAGGCCCGGCTTCTAGACGTAGATCCGCACCAGACCGGCCAGGCTGCCCCAGAGGAGGAAGCGCAGCGATCCCTCGCTCAACTGCTTGCGTCCGTTCTCCAGCATGTCTCCGTACCTACCAACGTACGCCGTGCCACCACTCGCCTGGTTCACCCCTCCCTGCTCGATCCTGAACCCGCGTGGGACTTCGATGACCGCCCCGCGTCCCCTATGCGAACCGCCGCCGCCTACGCCGGACTCGGCACGGTCATGGCCGCCGTCTGGCTGCTGCTTGCCAATGTCGGTCTACCCGACGCCGCCAACGCCGTCATCATCCCCTTGGTCACCGCCGCAGCCGTCCCGCTTCTCCAGCACTTACGCGTCTCGACCGAACCATTCGATTCCCCTCGGGGGGAGTAGCTGACCAAAAACAATTGGCCAGTCAATTCGCACGCAGGACGACTATTTAAATACTCATCCGCCATCGGCACAGGGCAGCCGCAGTTACCATCCGAATATTCTCCGACATCAAGTCAAGGTTGAATGCCAGGTCAGGCCGTGTCACCTGAAACCACTCACTGCAGCCCCACATCCACCAACTCGACCGAAAACGTACAAAGTCATGAATATTGCCGCTAAGATAAATCGCCTGACCTCTGGAAATTTCCACCTCCATGGCACAATGAGATATTCCCTCGGGATTCAACGGCGAATCGCAAGCCATCGTGCCAGCCAGAAGGCCATTCGAAATAGACGAGCAGCAATTCATCGCAGCGCCTCCTTAAGAGTTCGACAGTGGGCTCCACACAGTCCCAGGGTTGCACCAATGGATTCGTCCCGCGACCGCAAGCAACCCAGACGGACGGCCCGCTGTGAGCGCTTCATGCTCCGCCTCCTGCTCTCATGGCGAGCCAAGGCCGTGCACCCAACAGCCTTGCAGTCCGCACCGTCATACCCGAACTCCTACGCAAGACGCGAGAGTGCGCCAACTCGATGGACAGAAAAGTGCAATCCATGTCACCAGATGATCAAATTTGGAAGCATTCTCTCTTATTGCAGAAACCTTCCATTCGAATCTATAGACTTCTGCAATGATTCCAGAGAGCATCCCTGCAGAGAAAGATCCCATCCCCCGCCTTGTTGTGGTCACTCCTGAGCTTGCCGATGAGCTGCTATCCCGGGCCTCCGTCAATCGACGCCTAGACCTCGGACAGGTAGACTACCTGGCAGAAGCGATTCGTCGTGGCGAGTGGCAATTGACTCATCAGGGAATTGCACTTGACGGACCGCTAGCGAGTGGGGCCCTCCTCGATGGCCAGCATCGGCTCCATGCAATTATCAAGGCCAACACTGCCGTAAGGATTTTTGCCTTCGAGGGGCTGCCGGCTAGCGCGTTCCCAGTCCTCGATACTGGAAAGCGTCGGAGCGGAGCTGATGCGCTTTCGTCAACTGGCGAGAAATATCTTTCTCTGCTTTCCTCAACCATCCGCCACGTCATCCTGTTCAAAACTATGCCCGATTCCTCTTGGAGCAGCCCACGAGCCCGGGTTACAAATGATCGCATTCTGGCGGAATACAATGCCAATGCGGAGGGATTCAGGGCTGCAGTAAGCATCGGCCGCATTATTTCCAGGCAAGTCTTTACTAGCCAAACGGCGGCGGCAGTGGGTTACTTCGTAACGACAGAGGCGGCACCCACGATGCAAGTTGACAAATGGGTCCAGGGTGTCACATCGGGCGCAAATCTAGAGATGGGAGATCCACGCCTCGCGCTGCGCAAAGTTCCCAGAGATTTGCAAAAGCGTGGCTCTAGGCGACGATTGGGCCTACGAGATCAAGTGGCGATGTACATCAAAGCCTGGAACGCGTGGGTCGAAAATAGGAAGACAGATAATCTGCGCCTGAAAAAGGGAGAAAAGATGCCAATGCCCGCAGGGCATAGTGCTGACCTTTAAATACACGCGCGTCGGCACCTAGCGGGCCATCTCAGAAATGCTGACTATCGCCTGGATTCCGGAAGTGGAGCATCAGGCGCAAAGTAAGCTCTTCCGCGATCGTCGGTGCTGCGGCGGAAATATCTGCAGCATCCCATAGTTCCTGAGGAACAATTTGTACCGGCCCACTCCTGCCGACACGCGCCAGGCTTGCACTGTTGGAATTGGCGGCAGACTCCAGGCTCGTCACAGTCAGGATCTCGGCAGGATCGATGGCGAGCGCTGGAGCGTATCGGGTCTGCGGGACGTCCTGGAGGCGCAATAGAAGCCGAAGCAGACCTGTGACGCGTTCCTTGGTGTGCTCAGGGTCAAGTACTGGGATATGAATCCGCGAGGGGCTAGGAAGGGGCTCCCAGCAGCTTCGCTGGCCGGACTGTGAAATTGCCAGGCCGACGCTGCCACGACGTTGGTCACGGGCGAAGGCAGCTACGAAGTCGGCTTCGAGAGCACCGGCCACTGCCTCAGATGGAGTGAAGACCTCTTCCTTCCTACCAACTGATACGAGCCACTCCTTGAGTTGACTCATCTGGCGCACGGGCAGCCGAAGGCTGTACTCCGGGACCAAGTGCACCTCCAACGTCGCGCCTTCGCTGGACCACGATGGCAGCAGTTTTCTTCTCCACGCGACTGGCAGCGGTTCCTCAAGATGCGCGCTCGCAGGCGCAGCAGCGCCCAACAGACCTAGTTTGCCTGTGTCCTGGCCAGCCGACCCCCCAGTCTTAACTGTTCTTGAGGGAGCCAGCGCCTTGATGACGGCGATGGTCATGGCAGCAGCATTATTGGCAGCCACCTGCTGGAAGCCGCCGCTGTCCGTGTGCTGCTTGCTGCCGTCAGCCCGATCGCTGATCCCGCGGATGACCAACGCGGGCACTTGGTCGGCCATGGACGCGGCACCTGAAAAGCCAGCTCCCTCTGTCTCAATCGCTGCTACGCCGTTGTAGTGCTCGTCCAGGAGGTCGTGAAGCGCGGATGTAGAGGCGTTGACTAGAACCTCGCCGGCGGCGATCGGTTTGAAGTGAACCTCAGGTTCATCCTGCCCTGAAGGCTGCTGCTGCGCAGCCCACTGCGGGTCCCGTGCGACATAGCGAGCTGTCTGCTCAAGGCGGTGGGACGCCTGCCATGTCTCAGGCCGGGCCTTGAAGGACTCCTCCTGCTTCCCTCCGTGATAGGCGAACACTCGGGTCGCTACAACGACGTCACCGAGGGCGAGATCGTGCTTGAGCCTTCCCGCAATGCCTGTGAAGAAGACGGCCTCCGGGTCGATCATGCGGATGGCACGCTCCGTCATGATCGCTGCGCTCTGGTTCCCTTGGCCAACCTGAGTGATGTACACCTCCCAGCTCGTGCCGGGGATCCAGCCGTGCTCGAAGATCGTCCCCGCCTCGTGGTCGAGCCGCTGCAGATCCTCTAGCCGTCCCCGCACAGCCCGGTACTCCAGCAGTAGCGCAGTGAGGATGACGATCTTTCCGCCAGACGAATCCACGTAGCACCTCGCGAGGATGGCTTGCCTGTCCGAATGCTCAGGGCGTCCTACACCACTGCATCCGGGATGTGGATCACAGCGTAGCTCTCACGGCCGCCAAAACCGTTCCGAAACAAGCTCGTTGAACGTCCAGACGCGTACCGCACAACCTTCCAGAAGAGAGGCTTCGTGGCCACTGCCGAGGACATCACCGAGAGCCGACTACTGCTGGCCGAATACGACCGCATCAAGGAGGAACAGAAGGCACGGATCGGCTTCCGCGACAACCTTCTCTACTTCACCTTGGCCGCTTCCACGGCTGTCCTGGCGATCACCGCTCAAACCAGACGCCACCAACTGTTGCTCGCCCTCCCTGTGATCTGTCTCGTCCTGGGCTGGACCTACCTGGTCAACGACGAAAAGATCTCGACGATGGGCCGCTACATCCGCGACTGCCTGGGACCACAACTTACGGGGCTCAGCGGTGCCCAGGACGCTGTCTTCGCCTGGGAGCACTATCACCGCAGCGACTCCAGTCGCACCACACGCAAGCGCCTGCAGACCGCCATTGATCTGTTCATGTACCTGGCCTTCCCGATGTCTGGCGTCATCGCGTTCTGGAGCTCGTCTACTGTCCGCCCCCAGCTCCTGGGCATCTCACTCGCAGAGACGCTCGCTCTGGCCGTGCTGGCGTGGCAGTTCCTGCGCTACGCCGAGCGTTAGGCGCGCTGACCGTCAAGGCCAGCTGGGGATCACAGTGAGGGCACCTTGAACGGCCAAGCCCAAGCCAGCACAAAGGATCAGAGTCCGGCCTTGCCGGATGTGTGCCGAATGTGTGCCGGACGGCTGCCAGTGCGTAGAGGTCACCACCCCACACCAGACACTCCGCTAGCCCAAACGGGTGCCTCCGTCCTTCGATGAGCCAGTCGCGCACTGGTCGCTCCGCCAAGCAGAGAGGGCTGCTGACCTGCGTCTTCGTGCAGGTCAGCAGCCCTTAGCTAAAAGCGACCCCCGCTTTCGCGGGTACTAGGTCATACCCAGATCAATGTCTGATATGCCCCGAAATTTTGTCCGGTTTTGAGCCCCCTGTCGGGTTCGAACCGACGACCCCCGCTTTACAAGAGCGGTGCTCTGGCCAGCTGAGCTAAGGAGGCACGGTGGCCGTCCGCGATGGATCACGGCGGCACCGGGGGCAGTCTACCGGGCCCGGGTGACGGGATGGGGGGATATCCGGGGCTTGGTGGGATGGGTGGGCGTGATGGAACCGATGCCGAAATCGGGTCGGGTGGGGGCTGACAAGTCACGGAACCGCAGGTAGCGTCGCCGGGAGTCGGTTCGAGCAGTGGTTCAGACCACTGGCGGCCCGGCGGAACCCTGACAAACCCCCCTTTACTCGGATCGTCCGGCACGTTCCTGCCGGTGAAGGAGAGCGACAACCATGGCTTCTGTCACGTACGACAAGGCGACCCGCGTCTACCCCGGGGCGGACAAGCCCTCCGTGGACGCGCTGGAGCTGGAGATCGCGGACGGCGAGTTCCTCGTGCTGGTCGGCCCCTCGGGCTGCGGCAAGTCGACCAGCCTGCGCATGCTGGCCGGCCTGGAGGACGTCAACGCCGGTGCGATCCGGATCGGCGACCGCGACGTCACCCACCTGCCGCCGAAGGACCGGGACATCGCCATGGTGTTCCAGAACTACGCGCTCTACCCGCACATGACCGTCGCCGACAACATGGGCTTCGCGCTCAAGATCGCCGGCGTGAACAAGGCGGACATCCGCACCAAGGTCGAGGAAGCGGCGAAGATCCTCGACCTGACCGACTACCTGGACCGCAAGCCGAAGGCGCTCTCCGGCGGTCAGCGCCAGCGCGTCGCGATGGGCCGCGCGATCGTCCGCCAGCCGCAGGTCTTCCTGATGGACGAGCCGCTGTCGAACCTGGACGCCAAGCTCCGCGTCTCCACCCGCACCCAGATCGCCGGCCTCCAGCGCCGCCTGGGCATCACCACGGTCTACGTCACCCACGACCAGACCGAGGCGCTCACCATGGGCGACCGGGTCGCGGTGCTCAAGGACGGTCTGCTCCAGCAGGTCGACACCCCGCGCAACATGTACGACAAGCCCGCCAACCTCTTCGTGGCCGGCTTCATCGGCTCGCCGGCCATGAACCTGGTCGAGGTGCCGCTGGTGGACGGCGGCGTGAAGTTCGGCGGCTCGGTCGTCAACATCTCCCGCGAGGACCTGTCCGGCGCCGGCACCGACAAGACGGTGACCGTCGGCATCCGCCCCGAGCACTTCGAGGTCGTCCCGTCGGGCGGCATCGAGGGCGTCGCGGTGACCGTCAACGTGGTCGAGGAGCTCGGCTCGGACGGCTTCGTCTACGGCACCACCCAGATCGGCGGCAAGGACCACGAGCTGGTCGTCCGCGTGCCCGGCCGCCAGATCCCGGCCCGCGGCGAGACCATCCACGTCGTGCCGATCGCCAACGAGACCCACGTCTTCTCCACCAGCTCCGGCCTGCGCCTGAGCAACTGACGCGACCTCGCGCCTCCCCGGAGCCCGTCGGACCCCCGTGGTCCGGCGGGCTCCGTCCGTACACCCCCGCGTCAACACGGCGGAGGGACGAAACCGGACAGTGTGTCACTCGATGGTGTAACGGAGGGCGATCCTGCCCGCACCCACCGCTACTCTCCTGAGGGTGAAGCAGCTAGTGCGCCGTATCGGCCAGACCGTCGCCCTGACCCTGCCGGTCGTCCTGGTGACCACCGGCACCCTCGCCGTGACCCGGGTCCCGTGGGCCCCGCCGACCGGGCTCGACCAGCAGGTCGTGGCGGCGTCGAGCGGCGACGGCGCCGGGATCGGGCGTTCCAACAACGCGGCCGGCGCCGCGGCCAGGACCTCGGACGGGCTCGCCCCGCAGGACTCGCTGCGGGTGGCGCTGCTCGACGAGCTGCGCGCGAAGAACCCCTCCGCCGCGCTGGACCTGCTGGAGCGCTCGATGCGCGAGCAGCCCTCGCTGACGCCCTACTGCACCTCGCTGGCCGGCGAGCTGGGCAAGGCGGCGGTGCGCAAGTACCAGGGCGACGTCCAGCGGGCCCGCTCCTTCGCCCGCCCGGTCTGCGACGGCTCGTTCGCGGCCGGCGTCGTCGGCTGAGGAAGGCCGGAGGCGGTCGGAGGCGGTCGGAGACGGCTGCGGAAGGCTGCGGAAGGCTGCGGAAGGCCGGGCGGACCCCGGTCCCCGAGGCGGCTGACACCCCCGTCCGCCGCCTTATTGTTCAGGCATGACCGCTGACTCCGGCCCCACCGCCGACCTCCCGTCCGCCCGGCCCCCGCAGCCCCACGCGCCCCGGCCGACCACGACGCCCGTCACCCAGGCCGTCATCCTGGCCGGCGGCCAGGGCTCCCGGCTGCGCCCCTACACGGACGACCGCCCGAAGCCGCTGGTCGAGATCCCCGGGACGGGCACGCCGATCCTCGGCCACCAGCTGGCCTGGCTGGCCGAGGAGGGCGTCACCGACGTCGTGATCTCCTGCGGGCACCTCGCCGACGTGCTGGAGGAGTGGCTGGACAAGGCGGACCTGCCGCTGCGGGTGCGCACGGTGGTCGAGGCGGAGCCGCTCGGGCGCGGTGGCGGGCTCAAGTACGCGGCCAAGGCGCTGCCCCGCCCGGACGAGCCCTGGTACGCCACCAACGGCGACATCTGGACCCGCTTCAGCCTGCGCGAGATGGCCGCCTTCCACCACGAGCGGGACGCCGTCGCGACGCTCGCGCTGGCCCGGCCGCGGATCCCCTGGGGCGCGGTGGAGACCGACCAGTTCGGCAACGTGCTGGACTTCATCGAGGCCCCGCCCTCGCCCTTCCTGATCAACGCCGGCCTGTACGTGTTCAGCCCGGAGTTCGCCGAGCTGCTGCCGGACGTGGGCGACCACGAGCGCACCACCTTCCCCCAGCTGGCCCGCGGCAAGCGGCTGGCGGGCTACCAGCTGCCGCAGGGCGTGTACTGGCGGGCCATCGACACCGCCAAGGACCTCACCGAGGCGGCCAAGGAGCTCGCCTCCGGCGCCGGCCGGGCACCCCGGTAGCCGACGGGCACCGCAGGCCCGTCCGCGCCGGGACCGGACGGCCGCAGGCCCCGCCCGGCTGCCCACCCGCGCACGGAGGCGGACGCGGACGCGCCACCGGACACGGCCTCGGACGCGCTCGCCCGACCCCACACGGACACGGACGCCCCCGCCCCGCCCCACCGCACGCGCACGCGCACGGCGATCGGCCGGGTGCTCCCCCACAGAAAACCCAGCCGAGCGCCATTACAGGGACCTTCGGTTGCGGTTTGGGCCCCCGGGTGGGAGGCCCGGCCGCCGGACAGGTCGGCCAGCGGCGCGCTGCCCAGCACCCCGCCGAGCAGCCCGCCGGAGCTCGGGCTGGACTTGGACCCCGGCCCCGCGCCACCGGCACCCGGGGTGCTGCGCGACGCGGGTGCCGTGCCGCCCGGGCCGGTGGGCGGCACGGGCGCGGCCGGGGAGGCGCCCGACCCGGCCTCCGCCCGGCCCGAGTGCCCCTTGCCGCTCGGCGTCGGGGTGGCGGGCTTGGCGGGCGGCGTGGTGGCCTGGGTGGTCGCGCTCGGCGTCGGGGTGGCCGGGCGCGGGGCGGCGGGCGGGGGCGTGGTGGACGTGCCCTTGCCACCGCCGGGGGCGCCGGACGGACTGCCGGACGGCCAGACCGGGGTGCCGTAGTCGGTGGCCGGACGGTCCGGCGCCTGGTGCGCCCGGGCACCGGTGCGGACGGCGGCGCCGAGCATCGAGCCGAGCAGCAGGGTCAGGCCGACCACGACCGTGGTGACCACGGCGCCGCGGCGCAGCACCCGGCGGCGCAGTGCCCCGGAGGTGTCCGCGCCGAACCGGCGCCAGGCCTCCAGGCCGAGCCGCCCGTCCAGCGAGGCGAACGGCGCCCCGGCGATCAGCAGCGGGCTCCACGCCGCGAGGAAGATCAGGTCCGGGGTGTCGTAGACCGGGACGGCCCGCCAGCTGACGGTGAACAGCAGCGCGGCGGAGAGCGCCATCGCGGCGCCGGCGGCGAGCCGCTGCCAGAGGCCGAGGACGGTCAGCACGCCGACCACGATCTGGGTGAACGACACGGCCAGGCCGGCGCCCACCGGGTGCGCCATGGCGAAGGCCAGCAGCGGCTCGGCGACCTTCCAGGGGTGCAGCGAGGAGAGCCAGCGCATCATCGAGCCGCGCTCGCCGCCGTCGAAGTACACCGGGTCGCAGAGCTTGCTGAACCCGGCGTAGACCGAGAGCGAGCCGAGGACGGCGCGCAGCGGCAGCAGCACCAGGCCGAGGTCGACCCGGCGGCCGGGGTACCAGGGCTGCTTGCCCGCGGCGTCGGCGGCGGAGACCTCGGGCAGCTCGCCGCTCGGGGTCCAGCCGTGCGGCTCGCCGACCGGGCCGACGCCCGCGTCGGTGGCGGTGCCGGCGCCCTCGCGGGGCTGGCGCGGGACGGCCCGGGCGCCCGCGAGGGAGGGGAGCGCCCGGGTGTCCGGCTCGACCAGGCGGACGCCGCCGGCCGGGGTGCCGCCGAGGCGCACCGCTTCCAGCAGCTGGGTGGCCGCGAGGTCCCCGGGGGGCGCCTGGCCGGTCCAGGTGACGGCGGTGACCCGGCCCTTGCGGCGCGGCGCGCCGCCGGCCCCGGCCCCGGCCAGCGCCGGGACGGCGGAGGCGGGCACGACGACCTGCGGGGTGACCAGCGGACGGCGGATCAGGCCCTGGTTGGCGTACGGGTCGCCGAACGCGGCGCCGGTGGACAGCAGTCCGGCCGGGGCCTCGATCAGCGGCGCCGTCGGGGCGCCGAGCCGCAGCCGGAAGCTCGCCTGGGTGCTGCTGAGCCGCGAAGGGTCCGACTCCACCTTGACGGTGTTGAGGGCGGGGCCCGCGTCTATCCCGGAACTGCCGTTGCCGAACAGGGGGCGCCGAGGTGTTCTGGTGTCCACGCCCGTCTAACCGGGTGACGGCCGCTTAGGACACTCTGCCGGGTGGATGTCCGGCGCACACTTGAAGTGATCATGAAAAAAGCGATCGGGCCCGATCGGGCCCGATCGCCTTCCACTCGGATTGCGGGGAATTCGGAAGATCGCCTGCGCTCCGCGCCCCGGCCGTGCTCAGCACCAAACGGTCAGCACTGAGCGCTCAGCACCGAGCTCTCAGCGCTCAGCGCTTGGCGCGCAGCCGCGCGGCCTCGTACAGCACGATGCCCGCCGCGACACCGGCGTTCAGCGACTCGGTCAGGCCGGACATCGGGATCCGGACCCGCATGTCGCAGGTCTCCGAGACCAGCCGGGACAGGCCCTTGCCCTCGCTGCCCGCGACGATCACCACGGGACCGGTCAGCAGCTCCAGGTCGCCGATCTCGGCCTCGCCGTCGGCGGCCAGGCCGACCACCATCAGGCCGGCCTTCTGGTAGGCCTCCAGGGCACGGGTCATGTTGGTGGCCCGGGCGACGGGCAGCCGGGCCGCGGCGCCGGAGGAGGTCTTCCAGGCACCGGCGGTCATGCCGGCCGCGCGGCGCTCGGGGATGACCACGCCGTGCGCGCCGAAGGCGGCGGCGGAGCGGACCACGGCGCCCAGGTTGCGCGAGTCGGTCACGCCGTCCAGCGCGATGATCAGCGCGTCCTGGCCGGCGTCGGCGGCGTCCGCCAGGAGGTCCTCGGGGTGCGCGTACTCGTACGGCGGCACCTGGAGCACCAGGCCCTGGTGGTTCATCCCGCCGGTCATCTGGTCCAGCTGGGGCCGCGGGGCCTCCATCAGCGGGATGCCGCGGTCGTTGGCGGCCTGGAAGGCGTCACGGACCCGGTCGTCGGTGTCGATGAACTGCTGGACGTACAGCGCGTTGGCCGGCACGTCGCCCTGCAGGGCCTCGACCACCGAGTTGCGGCCGAAGACCAGTTCGGCGCTGCCCGCGCCGCCGCGGCCGCCGCGACCGCCGGCGCCGGCCCGGCGCATGCCGGCCCGGGCCTTGGCGTCCCGCTCGCGCTTGATCGCGGCGTTGGCGGCGCGCTGCTTGGGGTGACCCTTGCGCTCCGCACCGGGCGGGGTCGGACCCTTGCCCTGGAGCGCCTTCCGGCTGTGCCCGCCGGTACCGACAGACGCGCCCTTCTTCGATCCGGGGTTGCGGCGGTTCCTGCGCTGGCTGTTGCCGGCCATGGCTGTACTTCCTGTCTGTCCGGCATGCCCCGACCGCCCCGGTCTGCCCGGTGGCCGCCGACGACATGCGTACGTCATGCGGGAGGGCCGCACCGGTCCGGTACGGCCCACCCATCACCCCGATCGTCGGATGGGGTTACTGGCTGTTGATCGTCCAGCGCGGGCCGGACGGGGTGTCCTCGATCGCCAGCCCGGCCAGGCCGAGCTGGTCGCGGATGGCATCCGCGGTGGCGAAGTCCTTGCGCTCGCGCGCCGCCTGCCGCTGGTCCAGGACCAGGCGGACCAGCGAGTCGACCACGCCGTGAAGGTCCTCGCCGCGCTCCGTCCCGGCCCAGTGCGGGTCGAGCGGGTCGAGGCCCAGTACACCGAGCATCGCACGGACCTCGGCCAGTCGCGCCACCACGCTCTCCTTGTCGTCCGCGTTCAGGGCGCTGTTGCCCTGGCGGACGGCGGTGTGCACGACGGCCAGCGCCTGCGGGACGCCGAAGTCGTCGTCCATCGCCTCGGCGAAGGCCGGCGGCACCTCGGGCGCCGCGTCGACCGTGCCGCAGCGCTCGACGGCGCGCTGGATGAAGCCCTCGATCCGGCCGAAACCGGCCTCGGCCTCGCGCAGCGACTCCTCGCTGTACTCGATCATCGAGCGGTAGTGCGGGGCGGCCAGGTAGTAGCGGAGCACGATCGGCCGCCACGCCCGGACCATCTCGGAGACCAGCACCGAGTTGCCCAGCGACTTGCTCATCTTCTCGCCGGCCATGGTGACCCAGGCGTTGTGCACCCAGAAGTTGGCGAAGTCGTCGCCGTAGGCCTTGGACTGGGCGATCTCGTTCTCGTGGTGCGGGAAGATCAGGTCCAGCCCGCCGCCGTGGACGTCGAAGGCCGCGCCCAGGTACTTGTGGGCCATCGCCGAGCACTCCAGGTGCCAGCCCGGACGGCCGGGGCCCCACGGGGTCTCCCAGCTCGGCTCGCCCGGCTTGGCGGCCTTCCACATCGCGAAGTCGCGCTGGTCCCGCTTGCCGGTCTCGCCCTCGCCCTCGGGCTGGCGCAGGTCGTCCAGCTTCTGGTTGGAGAGCGCCAGGTAGCCGGGGTACGACCGCACGTCGAAGTAGACGTTCCCGTCGGCCGCGTAGGCGTGGCCCCTGGCGATGAGCCCCTGCATCATCGCGATCATCTCGGGGATGTGCCCGGTGGCCCGCGGCTCGACGGTCGGCCGCAGGCAGCCGAGCGCGTCGTAGCCGTCGTTGAAGGCGCGCTCGTTCTCGTAGGCGATCTGCCACCACGGCGTGCCGAGCTCGCGCTCCTTGGCGATGATCTTGTCGTCGATGTCGGTGACGTTCCGGGCGAAGGTCACCTGGTAGCCGCGGTAGGCGAACCACCGCTGCATGATGTCGAAGTTGAGGTACGACCGGATGTGCCCGATGTGTGGCGCCGACTGGACGGTAGCGCCGCACAGGTAGATCGAGACACAACCCGGTACAAGCGGGACGAAGTCGCGTACCTGGCGGGTGCTGGTGTCGTACAGACGAATGCTCACAGCGTCAAGCGTAGTGGGCAGCAGGGGGTGCCCCGCCACATTCCCCGGGACAACGGGGGCGTGATCCCGGGGAAACAGTGGCCCGCGGGCGGGGTCAGATGCTGCCGAGCACCTTGCGCGGGGTGAGCCGGACGACCACCCGGACGTCGTCCGGACCGTCCCAGGTGTACTTGTCCACGCCGCGGTACTTGGCGGCCAGCTCGTCGATCAGCTCCCGGCCGCCCTCGGTGGTCAGCGAGACCTCACCGCGGGCCTCCAGGTACTCGTACGGGTCCTCCGACGGGTTGACGAGGATCGAGACCCGCGGGTCCCGCTCCAGGTTGAGGTGCTTGCGGCGGCCCTGGACGGTGGAGAACAGGATGTCGTCGCCGTCCCGCTTGACCCAGACCACCGAGGCCTGGGGGCTGCCGTCGGGCTGGATCGTGGAGACCACGGCGAAGCTCTTGTCGTCGAGCAGCGCCTTGGCACGGTCGGAGAGCTGGGCGGTCACGGATTACCTCTTCTCGTCGGCGGTTCGGCCCGAGCGGAAGCCCGTACGGGCCCGAGCCGAACAGTAGCGACTCGGGCCCCGAGGACACCGGGTGAACACCCGTCAGGAGCGGTTTCTTCCCGCCCGCTCACCGCGACCGGCTCAACGCCGTTCGTACACCAGGGCGGTGGCGATCGCGGCCAGCCCCTCGGCCCGGCCGGTCAGGCCCAGTCCGTCGGTGGTGGTGCCGGAGACGGACACCGGGGCGCCGACCGCCCCGGACAGCGCCGCCTGCGCCTCGTCCCGCCGCTTGCCGATCTTCGGCCGCACGCCGATCACCTGGACGGCGACGTTGCCGATCTCGAAGCCCGCCTCGCGGACCAGCCGGGCCGCCTCGCCGAGCAGCTTCACCCCGGACGCGCCGGCCCACTCCGGGCGGTCGGTGCCGAAGTGGGCGCCCAGGTCGCCGATCCCGGCGGCCGAGAACAGCGCGTCGCAGGCGGCGTGGGCGGCGACGTCGGCGTCCGAGTGCCCGGAGAGCCCGGCCCCGGCGTCCGGCCAGTCCAGCCCGGCCACCCGGAGCGGGCGGCCGGCCTCGAAGGCGTGCACGTCGGTGCCGATCCCCACCCGGGGGATCACGGGGGCGGTCTGCGGGTCAGTAGGCATCGGCGGCCCTCCTGCGGGCGAGTACGGCCTCGGCGAGCACGAGGTCCAGTGGACGGGTGACCTTGAACGCCTCCTCGTGGCCGGGCACCACGACGACCCGGCCGCCGTAGCGCTCGACCAGGCCGGCGTCGTCGGTGACCGGCGGCGCGTCGGCGGTGCCGTCGCTCTCCTCGGCCAGCGCCTTGGCGTGCACCTCGACCAGGGTGGCGCGGTCGAAGCCCTGCGGGGTCTGCACCGCGCGCAGGGTGGCGCGCTCGGGCGTGTCGAGCACCGGCTCGGGACCGCCCGGGTTCGGCTCGACCCGCTTCACCGTGTCGGCCAGCGGCACCGCGGGCACCACGGCCCGCGCTCCGGCCCGGACGGCGGCCGCGACGGCGTCCACCACCTCGACCGGGACCAGCGGGCGGGCCGCGTCGTGCACCAGCACGATCCCGACCTCGTCCGGGATCGCGGCCAGGCCGAGCCGGACCGACTCCTGGCGGGTCGCCCCGCCGGCCACCACCCGGATGTCCTTGTCGTCCAGCCCGTGGCTGTCCAGCAGGGCGACCACCTCGGCCACCCCGTCGGCGGGCGCGGCGACCACGACCAGGCCGACCGCCCGGCTGCGGGCCAGGGCCCGGACGGCGTGCACCAGGAGCGGCACACCCCCCAGTTCCCGCAGGGCCTTCGGGGCCCCCGGCCCCAGCCGCTCACCGCGTCCGGCGGCGGGCACCACTGCTGCTGCGACTGCTCCTGACGCGTTCAGGTTTCACTCCTTCGGCGAAGTGGGTATGGCCATGGCGTGCCCGGCGGGCGCACCGGGCCCCTTCCGAAGAACCACGGTCCACCGCCCGCCGCACAGCTCCGCAAGCTCTCCGCAACAGCGGGAGCCGAAACGGCCTTGCCGGCCTCGGCCGGCCAGGGCGGGTGGCGTGGTCCGGACATGCCTCAGCGCCCGAAGTGCCAATGCACCACTCCCGGACGGTTCGTCCGAGGAGCGGCGCGCCGGCACCGGGCGCTGTGAGCGTTGGGCGGCAGCCCGACCGCACTGCGGTGGCGCGCGCTACGAGGCGAGGACCTCGTCGAGCAGCGTCTCCGCCTTGTCCTCGTTGGTGTTCTCCGCCAGCGCGAGCTCGCTGACGAGGATCTGGCGCGCCTTCGCGAGCATTCGCTTCTCGCCGGCCGAGAGGCCGCGCTCGCGCTCGCGGCGCCAGAGGTCGCGAACGACCTCGGCGACCTTGATGACATCACCCGAGGCGAGCTTCTCCAGGTTCGCCTTGTAGCGACGGGACCAGTTGGTCGGCTCTTCCGTGTACGGTGCCCGCAGCACCTCGAAGACCCGGTCCAGACCCTCCTGGCCGACTACATCGCGCACACCGACGAACTCCGCGTTCTCGGCGGGCACGCGGAGCGTCAGGTCTCCCTGCTGCACCTTGAGCACCAGGTAGGTCTTGTCCACACCTTTGATCTGGCGAGTTTCGATGGCCTCGATCAGCGCGGCCCCGTGATGGGGGTAGACCACCGTGTCGCCAACCTTGAACGTCATGTGACAGGACCCCTTCCGTGGCTTTCCAGAATAACACGCTTCTCGGCACACTCGAAGGGCGTTTTCGCAGGTCAGGGCCGGTCTCGGGGCTTGACAACGACCCCCATGACGTGCTGCGACCGGTGTTCGAGAACGGCTTCCCGCAGGTCGGAGGCGGTTCCGGGGTTGGACGAAACCCTTGCGCAACACCCCCGCAACCATGATTGGATCTTGAGCTTTCACCCCTTTTCGGGTCGCGACCGAATCGTTATTCGATCTTGGTCGAACCTTGTCCGTCGAGTGACCTGGACACGTCGAGCGTGCCGCCGGACGGCCCCCCGGCGGCCCCCGGGAGTGCGACACGGGGGCCACCCCGTGAGGAGCGCATAAGTGAGGTCGATAATCTGAGACCTGACCTACCGACACGTGACTTAGGAGAAGCCGCCGCCGTGAGCCGCAGCCTTCGACGCGGCAGCATCGCCGCCATCGCCGCCATCGCCATCGCCTCGCTGTCCTCCTGCGCCGCCGGCAACACGCCGGATACCTTGCAGATCAAGCCCGACAACGCTGCGGCGACCCTCGGGACCAACCTCCGGCTGAACAACATCGTGGTCGTCACCGGGGAGAACACCGCGGGCGACTACACCGGTGCCGCCAGCGTGGTCGTGAACATCGCGAACACCGCGAACATCCCGGCCGAGCTCCAGTCCGTCACCGTCGGCGGTGCCGCTGCCACCTTCGCGGACGCCGCCGGCGCTCCGCTGTCCAGCATCGTCGTCCCGGCCGGTGGCGCGGTGGCGATCGGCGGTCAGGGCAACCCGTCCGCCACCGTCGCCTCCGCGACCGTCCACGTCGGCGGCTTCGCCCCGACCGTCTTCACCTTCAAGGACGGCCAGAAGGTCGAGGCCCAGGCCGGCGTGAACCCGAACCTCGGCCTCTACAGCGGCTACGGGCCGACCCCCTCGCCGACCGCCACCCCCGCCAAGACCGCCACCCCCGGCGCCACCGCCCCGGCCACCGGCGCCACCACCCCGGGGGCGCCGACCACCGGCGCCGCCGTCCCGGCCGGCACCACCGCTCCGGCCGTCCCGGCCGCGCACTGACGCCGCACCCCGCCCCCGGCGGGCCCTCCAGGGCCCGCCGGAGCGACGCGAAGGCCCCCTCCGGCTGCTGCCGGCGGGGGCCTTCCGCGTGGTCGGGACGGTTTACGGCTCGAACTTGTAGCCCAGGCCGCGGACGGTGACCAGGTAGCGCGGCGCGCCCGGGTCCGGCTCGATCTTGGCCCGCAGGCGCTTCACGTGGACGTCCAGGGTCTTGGTGTCGCCGACGTAGTCCGCGCCCCACACCCGGTCGATCAGCTGCATCCGGGTGAGCACCCGGCCCGCGTTGCGCAGCAGCATCTCCAGCAGGTCGAACTCCTTCAGCGGCAGGTCGACCTTGGCGCCGTCCACGGTCACCACGTGGCGGTCCACGTCCATCCGGACCGGGCCCGCCTCCAGGGCGCCCGGGCCGCCGCCGTTGTCGCCCGCGCCGCCGTCCTCGCCGCGGCGGCGCAGCACCGCGCGGATCCGCGCGACCAGCTCGCGGGTGGAGTACGGCTTGGTGACGTAGTCGTCAGCGCCTATCTCCAGGCCGACGACCTTGTCGATCTCGCTGTCCTTGGCGGTCACCATGATCACCGGGACGTTGGAGCGCACCCGGAGCTGGCGGCAGACCTCGGTGCCGGGCAGGCCCGGCAGCATCAGGTCGAGCAGGACGAGGTCGGCACCGTTGCGTTCGAACTGCTCCAGGGCGTCGGGGCCGGTGGCGGCGACGGCCACCTCGAAGCCCTCCTTGCGGAGCATGTACGAGAGGGCGTCGCTGAACGACTCCTCGTCCTCGACCACCAGTACTCGGGTCACGATCAGGCCTCCGGGGCAAGCTGAGGGGTTGTGTCTGACAGGTGTTGTTTCCGTTCCCCGGCGGGGAGCGGACGGTCCGTACGGGCCGTGGTGAGGGTTCGGGGTGCGGCGGCGGGCCCGGCGGGGTCGCCGCCCGGCGCGCGGTCCGGCGCGTCGTCGGGACCGTCGAACGCGTCGGGCTCGTCGTCGAACGCGTCGTCGGGCTCGTCCTCCGTGGGTGCCTGCCCGGCGGGCAGGCGGACGGTGAAGGTCGAACCCTGGCCCTCGACGCTCCACACCGAGACGGTGCCGCCGTGCGAGGCCGCGACGTGCTTGACGATGGACAGGCCCAGGCCGGTGCCGCCGGTCGCCCGGGAGCGGGCGGGGTCGACGCGGTAGAACCGCTCGAAGACCCGCTCGCGGTCCTTCTCGGAGATGCCGATGCCCTGGTCGGTGACCGAGATCTCGATGAGCTCGCCGTCCGCCTCCCCGAGCGCCGCGGCGCTGGAGATCCGGCGGGTGGCGATGGCCACCCGGGTGCGGGGCGGGCTGTAGTTGACGGCGTTCTCGACCAGGTTGCCGAGCGCGGCGGCGAGCTGGCCGCGGTTGCCGTGCAGGTAGAGGCCGGCGATGCCGCCCGCCGCGATCAGGATCTGCTTGGCGGCGGCCTGCTGGCGGCAGCGGTCGATCGCCTCGGCGATCAGTTCGTCCACCGCGACCGGCTCCGCGTCGACCATCAGCCGGTCGTCCTGGACCCGGGAGAGGTCGATGATCTCCTGCACCAGGCTGGCCAGCCGGGCCGCCTCGACCTGCATCCGGCCGGCGAAGCGCTGCACCGCCTCCGGGTCGTCGGACGCGTCGACGACCGCCTCGGAGAGCAGCGACAGGGCGCCGACCGGGGTCTTGAGCTCATGGCTGACGTTGGCCACGAAGTCCCGGCGGACGGCTTCCACGCGGCGCCGCTCGGTCTGGTCCTCGACCAGCACCAGCACCAGTCGGGAGCCCAGCGGGGCCACCCGGACGGAGACCGCGAGCGGCTCCGCCGCGCGGGCCGCGCCCGGCCGGGGCACCTCCAGCTCGACCTGGCGGATCTCGCCGTCCCTGCGGGTGGCGCGCGCCAGCCCGAGCATCTGGTCCACGGCGACGGCGCCACCGCGCACCAGGCCCATCGCGTACGCCGCCGAGCTGGCCTTGACCACCTCGTCGCCCTCGCCCAGCACGATCGCGCAGGAACGGAGCACGGAGAGCACGGTGTCGACCCCGGGCGGCAGCGGCGGCTCGGGGTTGCCGGTGCCCAGTGACTGGTACCGGCCGGGGTTCCTGCCGCCGGTTGCGCTGTACCTGCCCCTGGCCTGCTCGCGCTCGCTCCAGCGGAAAGCGATGGAGGCGGTGAGGCCGACGCCGAGCCCGGCTATGGCACAGGCAGCGGCGGCGGCCACGTTCACGTCCATGTGGCCAGCGTAAGCGCACGACCAGGGCAGTCCCCATGCACTGGGTCAAGGCATCCACCACGCGTTGCCGAGAATTCACCTTCAGGTAGCTGTCGATTCACCGGAGCGGCCGTGCACCGTCGCCCTGGCGGCGGAAAGTTGGCCGGGCAGCCCGTGTGGGAGAGATCGGTGTGCCGAACAGCGGCCATCGGCTCGGGTGTGCGCGTACGATGCGCGCCACCAGCAGCGGTCACCCGGACGCCGGAACGACGGTCGTACGGGCCGACCGGTCGGCACCGCCACCGACACAGCTACTGAGGAGAGAACATGCGCGACGCGTACCACGAGGAACTCGATGCGATCGGCGACAGCCTGGTCGAGATGGCCCGGCTGGTCGGATCGGCGATGGGCCGGGCCACCACCGCCCTCCTCGACGCGGACCTGGCGCTGGCGGAGAGCGTGATCGCCGCCGACGAGAAGGTCAACGAGCTCCACCACGAGCTGGAGAACCGGGCCATCGACCTCCTCGCCCGCCAGCAGCCGGTCGCCACCGACCTGCGCATCGTCGTCACCTCGCTGCGGATGAGCGCCGACCTGGAGCGCTGCGGCGACCTCGCCCGGCACGTCGCCAAGGTCGCGCGGATGCGCTACCCCGACACCGCCGTGCCGAGCGACCTGCACTCCACCGTCCTGGAGATGGGCCAGCTCGCCCAGCGCCTGGTGGCCAAGGCCGGCCTGGTCATCGCCACCAAGGACGTCGACAAGGCCCTGGAGATGGAGCAGGACGACGACGCGATCGACACCCTGCACCGCGAGCTGCTGTCGCACCTGATCGACGAGCGCTGGCACCACGGCATAGAGACCGCCGTCGACATCACCCTGGTCGGCCGCTACTACGAGCGCTTCGCGGACCACGCGGTGTCGGTCGCCAAGCGCGTGGTGTACCTGGTGACGGGCGAGCACGTGGCCGAGTTCGTGGCCGCGACCGAGGCCGCCGAGGCCGCGCCGGTCGACTGACCGCCGGTCCGGGCTCACCCCGAGGGGTGAGTAAACCTGTGGCAAGGGTGGTGCGGGCGCACGGACTTCCGTGCGCCCCACCACTGCGCGCCCGTTGACGCTCATCCGTTCGACGGCTTCACTCGACATTGGGGGCACAGGACTGTGCCCGTCACAAGGAGGGAAGCTCGATGAAGGCCAACCCGTCCCGACCGGCAACCGCCCACCACTCCGTCGAGCCACCCGCCCCGAAGCTGCTTCCCGTCCTCGCGGCCGGCTGCGGCTGCGGCCCGGGCTGCGGCTGCGGCTGCCAGTCCGGCGCGCCCTGCCAGTGCGGAGGCGCCGACGGCGGCTGCTGCGGCGGCCACTGAACGCGGCACCGCCCGAGGAGCTCCCGAGGTGCACGGCCCACCGGCGACCGTGCACCTCGCGCTTTCCGGCCCGCTCGCCTGCTCGCCCGCTCACCCTCCCGCGGGCTTCCGCGGGCCTTCCGCGGGCCTTGCGCGGGCCTTGCGCAGGCCTTGCGCGGGCCTTGCGCAGGTCAGAACCGGACGTCGGAGCAGGAGTAGAAGGCGTTCCCGGTGTCGGAGATCGTCCAGACCGCGACGACCACCTGGTGCCCGGTGCGCCCGCCCGGGACGGTCGCGGTGTGGCTGAGCGTGCTCGGCACCTGCTTCCCGCCGTACGGGACGGTCAGGAAGGGCGTCAGGTCCAGGTTGGCGCGGGTGACCGGCTGGCTCGCGTCGTAGCCCGGTTTGGTCATGTAGTACCGGAAGTCGGCGGTCGCGTGCCGGGCGGTGAACGTCCAGGTGAAGGTGAGCTGCTGGCCCGCCGTCACCGGCGTGGTCGGCCAGGCGCCGCCGTGGGGGTCGTCCAGCTCGGCGAAGCGGGCGTTGCCGCCGGCGCAGATGGTGCCGTCCGAGGGGCCGAGGGCCGGGAAGCCCTTGGGGCCCTCGACGCTCTGCGGCTCCCACTGGATGTCACCGCAGTCCCACGGGACGCCGTCCACGTGGGTGTCGCAGAGCGCGGCCCGGCTGGGCGGGGTCGAGATCCAGCCGTGGGACGAGGCCGGGAAGGCGAGGGTCAGCGGGATCGCCAGCGCGGCGACGGCGGCCCCGACGATGTGACGTGTGCGCATGGTGCTCCTCCGTGGGGGTGGATGGAGTGTGCGCCGGGGGCGCGGACGCGCGCGCGTGGGGGTGCGGCGGCCCGGACGGGGAGATCCTGGCATGCCTGCGCCGGTCCGGTGCCCTCACGGTAGGAGTCGCCGACCGAGCCCGTCAATGGTCTGAACCAGTTTCCCATTCACTGCCCAACTCCCCTACCGGACAACCTGGTTGAACCCGAACCGACCCACAACGAACCGACCGGAAACGAACGAAGCCCCGCCCCCGGTCGGACCGGGGGCGGGGCCGCAGCGGCAAGCGGCTTACTTCTTGCCCTGGTTCTTGACGGCCTCGATGGCGGCCGCGGCGGCGTCCGGGTCGAGGTAGCGGCCGCCCGGGGTGACGGGCTTGAAGTCGGCGTCCAGCTCGTACACCAGCGGGATGCCGGTCGGGATGTTCAGGCCGGCGATGGCCTCGTCGGAGACGCCGTCGAGGTGCTTGACCAGCGCGCGCAGGCTGTTGCCGTGGGCGGTGACCAGCACGGTCCGGCCGGCGGCGAGGTCCGGGACGATGGCGTCGTACCAGTACGGGAGCATCCGCTCCACGACGTCCTTCAGGCACTCGGTGCGCGGACGCAGCTCGCTCGGGATCTCGGCGTAACGGGCGTCGCCGGCCTGCGAGTACTCGGAGTCGTCGGCCAGCACCGGCGGCGGGGTGTCGTACGAGCGGCGCCACAGCTGGAACTGCTCCTCGCCGAACTCGGCCAGGGTCTGGGCCTTGTCCTTGCCCTGGAGCGCACCGTAGTGGCGCTCGTTCAGCCGCCAGCTGCGGCTGACCGGGATCCAGTGCCGGTCGGCCTTGTCCAGGGCGATCTGCGAGGTGCGGATGGCGCGGCGCAGCAGCGAGGTGTGCAGCACGTCGGGGAGCAGACCCTCGGCGGCCAGGAGCTCGCCACCGCGGGCGGCCTCCTTCTCGCCCTTCTCGTTGAGGTCGACATCGACCCAACCGGTGAACAGGTTCTTCTGGTTCCACTGGCTCTCGCCGTGGCGGAGCAGGATGAGTCGGTACGTCGTGTCAGCCATGGCCCCCAGCTTAGTGGGGGCCATGAAAACCCCTGGTGGGGACCTTCGACCAATGTGTAACGTGTGCCTCGCGCATCTGACACTTACATGCGTCGGCTGACCGGGCCTGCCGCACCGATCGGCGGACGCCTGCCCCCGGGAGCCCCCACATGCTCGTCACCGCCGGTTTCCGAAGAATGATCCAGGAGACGGCGGGCGGGCTGCCGCGCCAGTTCTGGTGGCTCTGGGTCTCGACCCTGGTCAACCGGCTCGGCGCCTTCGTGGTCACCTTCCTCGCGCTCTACCTCACCAGCAGCCGCGGGTACTCGGCCACCTACGCGGGCCTGGTCGCCGCCCTGTTCGGCCTCGGCTCGGCGGCCTCCGCGATCATCGCCGGCGTGCTGACCGACCGGATCGGACGCCGTCCGACCCTGCTCGCCGCCCAGCTCGGCACCGCGCTGTTCACCGCCGTGCTCGGCTTCACGGACGGTCAGGTGGCGATCGCGGTGGTGGCCTTCCTGGTGGGCTTCTGCAACAACGCCACCCGGCCGGCCATCTCGGCGATCATCGCGGACATCGTCCCGGTCGCCGACCGGGTCCGCGCCTACTCGCTGAACTTCTGGGCGATCAACCTGGGCTTCGGCCTCTCCTCGGCCGTCGCCGGCCTGATCGCCAGCCACGGCTACCTCACGCTCTTCCTGCTGGACGCGCTCTCCACGGCGCTCTGCGCGGTGGTGATCTTCGTCAGGATCCCGGAGACGAAGCCCGACGTCCGGACGGCGAAGGCCGACGAACCGGCGGTCGGCCTGGGCACCGTGTTCCGCGACCGACGCTTCATGGCCGTGGTCGGCCTCACCCTGCTGCTCGCCCTGGTGTTGCAGCAGGGCGCCACCACCCTCGCGGTGGACATGGGCCGCCGGGGGATCACGTCCACCGAGTACGGCCTGGTCATCGGCCTGAACGGGCTGCTGATCGTCCTGCTGCAGATCCCGCTCACCCGGTGGGTCGAGAGCCGCAGCCGGTCGGCCATGCTGGCGGCGGCCTCGCTGTTCATCGGCTGGGGATTCGGGCTGACGGCCCTGGCGGGGTCGTCCGCGTGGTTCTACGCCGGAACGGTGGCGGTCTGGACGGTCGGGGAGATCCTCTACACGCCGACCCTCATGGGCCTGATCGCCGAACTGTCGCCGACCCATGCCCGCGGCCGCTACCAGGGCGTCTACTCGCTCGCCTGGTCGCTCGCCTCGTTCCTCGGCCCGGCCGTCGGCGGGGTGCTGCTGGAGCGGGCCGGCGGCGGGGCGCTGTGGGGTGCGTGCGGAGTCTTCGGCACGGTCGCCGCGGTCGGCTACCTGCTGCTGGGCAAGCGGACCGGCGCCGCGCAGGGCATCCGGCCCGGCGGGACCGTCGTCACGGTCCCGGCGCCCGCGGCGGAACCCGCCGGGAAGGCCCCGGCGGGCGCCTGACCGGACGGGCCGGTCCGCACGGGTCGGTCCGCACGGGTCGGTCCGCACGGGTCGGTCCGCACGGGTCAGTCCGCGTCCGGGGCGTCCGCCGGCAGCTCCTTCGGGGCGGCCAGGTGGGCGAAGGCGGCCAGGTTGCGGGTGGACTCCCCGCGCTTGGTCCGCCACTCCCACTCCCGGCGGATCGCCGTGGCGAAGCCCAGCTCCAGCAGGGTGTTGAACGGCTCGTCCGCGTTCTCCAGCACCGTCCCGAGCAGCCGGTCCACGACCTGCGGGGTGAGCGCCTCCAGCGGCAGCCGGCCGGCCAGGTAGACGTCGCCGAGCGCGTCGACCGCGTAGCCGACGCCGTACAGCCGGGTGTTGCGCTCCAGCAGCCAGCGGTAGACGGCCTCGTGGTTCTCGTCCGGACGGCGGATCACGAAGGCGTTCACCGACAGGGTGTGGTCGCCGACCCGCAGGGCGCAGGTGGTGCTCAGCTTCCGGGTGCCCGGGAGGGCCGCCACCAGCGTGTACGGGTCGGTGGCGGCCGGTTCCCAGGCCACCCCGGCGTCGTCCAGGGCGGTGCGCAGGAGGGTCAGGGCCTCGTCCTTGGTGCGGATTGCCATGGGGGTGACGTTACTCGCCGGTACCGGGCCGGCGCAGCCCCGGCCGGTCGGCGCGCGGGCCGCGTGACGTTCCGCCGGGCCGCCCCCGCGCCGGTCGGCGACGGGCCGGCCGAGGGCCGGGCCGTCCCGCGCTCAGGCCAGTCGGCGACGGGCCGCGGCCATCCGGCCGGCCGGCCGGGCCATGCTGCCGGCGTACACCTCGGCGGTGGTCGCCGCCGCGGTGTCCCAGCCGAAGCCGGCCGCGTGCCGGGCCGCCGCCGCGCCGCGCCGGGCCACCAGGCCCCGGTCGGTGATGTACGGCTCCAGCGCGTACGACCAGTCCAGCGGGTCGTGGCCCTGCACCAGGGTGCCGGTCTCGCCGTCCCGCACCGCGACCGGCAGACCGCCGACCGCGGCCGCCACCACCGGGGTCCCGCAGGCCTGCGCCTCCAGCGCGACCAGCCCGAAGGACTCGCTGTACGAGGGCATCACCAGGGCCGTCGCCGCCCGGTACCAGTCGGCGAGCAGCTCCTGGCCGACCGGCGGGTGGAACCGCACCACGTCGGAGATGCCCAGCTGGGCGGCGAGCTTGTGCAGGCTCTCCGGCCGGGCCAGCCCGGTGCCGGACGGCCCGCCGACCACCGGCACCACCAGGCGCTCGCGCAGCTCCGGGCGCCGGGCCAGCAGCGCGGCGACCGCCCGCAGCAGCACGTCCGGGGCCTTCAGCGGCTGGATCCGGCCCGCGAACAGCAGCACCGCGGCGTCCTGCGGCAGGCCCAGCCGGGCCCGTGCGGCGGCGGGCGTCCGCGGCCCGCCGGGACGGAAGACGTCCAGGTTGACCCCGGGGTGGACGACGGCCAGCTGGTCCGGCCGGGCGGCGTAGTGCAGCGCCAGCTCGGCGGCCTCCTCGGTGGTGTTGGCGATCAGCCGGTCGGCCGCCTCCACCACCTGGGTCTCCCCGATCACGCGGGCCGCGGGCTCGGGCGTGTCGCCCGCGGCCAGCGCGGCGTTCTTGACCTTCGCCATGGTGTGCATGGTGTGCACCAGCGGCACCCCCCAGCGCTGCGCGGCCAGCCAGCCGACCTGCCCGGAGAGCCAGTAGTGCGAGTGCACCAGGTCGTAGTGGCCGGGGCGGTGGCCCGCCTCCGTCCGCAGCACCCCGTGGGTGAAGGCGCACAGCTGGGCCGGCAGGTCCTCCTTGATCAGGCCCTCGTACGGCCCGGCGGTGACGTGGCGGACCAGCACGCCCGGGGCCAGCTCGACCGTCGGCGCGTCGTCGGAGCAGATCGACCGGGTGAACACCTCGACCTCGATGTTGAGGTCGGCCAGGCGCTTGGCCAGCTCGACGATGTAGACGTTCATCCCGCCGGCGTCCCCGGTGCCGGGCTGGTGCAGCGGCGAGGTGTGGACGCTCAGCATGGCGATCCGGCGCGGACGGCGGCGGCCGGGGACGAGCGACTGGAGCCGGCCGCGCGCGGGGGCGGCCGACTGGGCACGGCGGACCGAACGGACGGGGTGCTGGATCACCTGGCTGAAGCCTCCTCTGTGCTGCCCGTCGAGGCGGTCCGTACCGGGCCGCCCGTTGTCCGGTGTGCGCTGCCCCGTCCCGGGCACACATCACCACCAGTCTGCCAACCACACGGACCGCGCTCGGCATTCCCGCCCCGGCCCACCGGCCCGGGGCGGTCGCCATCGCCCCAGGTCAGCACGGTGCCGCCGACGGCCCGACTACCCTTCTGGGCATGGCTGCCTCCTTCGAACCCGTTCCCGCCGCGCCCGCCCGCGGACGGACCGGGCGACCGGTGGGGACGGTCACCCGGGGCACCACCAACACCAACCGGCTGCGCCGGATGGACCGCTGGATCGCCCACACCCTCGGCCGCGCGCTGCGCGTCGCCGAGCGCCCGCCGGTCGCGGTGGACCTCGGCTACGGCGCGGCGCCGTGGACCGCCGTCGAGCTGGCCGGGCGGCTGCGCACGGTGCGGCCGGACGTCCGGGTGGTCGGGATCGAGATCGAGCCGGAGCGGGTCGCCGCCGCGCTGCCGTACGCCGAGCCGCCGCTGCTCACCTTCCGGCGCGGGGGCTTCGAGGTGCCGCTGGACGGCGGCGCGCCGGCCCAGCTGATCCGGGCCGCCAACGTGCTGCGGCAGTACGACGAGTCGGCGGTCGCCGGGGTGTGGGAGCGGCTGTGCGCGCGGCTCGCCCCGGACGGGCTGCTGGTCGAGGGCACCTGCGACGAGATCGGGCGGCGGCACGTCTGGGTCGCGCTCGGTCCGGAGGGGCCCCGGACGGTGACCTTCGCGGCCCGGCTGGGCGGCCTCGGCCAGCCCTCCGACCTGGCCGAGCGGCTGCCGAAGGCGCTGATCCACCACAACGTGCCCGGACGGCCGGTGCACGCCTTCCTGACCGACTTCGACCGGGCCTGGGCGGCGGCCGCGCCGTACGGGGCGTTCGGGGCGCGGCAGCGCTGGGTGGCGGCCTGCACGGCGCTGGCGGGCGGCTGGCCGCTGGTGGACGCGCGCGGACGGTGGCGGCAGGGCGAGGTCACGCTGCCCTGGTCGGCGCTCGCACCGTGACGGCGGGCCGGCACCGTGACGACGGGCCGGCACCGTAGCGGCGGGCCGGCGCGGTGCTGCCGGGTTCGGGGGCGCCCACCTGCCCGCGAGCGCCGGAGCTGGTGACCGACCTGATGCATTCACTCGAACGAGTTATCGAATATCTCTGGCGTGTTGACGCCTCGACACGCCACCATGGACCCGGCCGAACGGCGACACCACACGCCACCCGGCCGGCACCACGCCCCACCCGGCCGTCAGGCGCCCCGCTCGGACAGCTCCCGCCGAGCCCGTTCGAACACCCCGTACATCTCCGACCCGAACAGCACGAACCGCACCTCCGCCAGCTCCGCACCCGCCTCCACGTCACCGCCGTCCAGCACCTCCGCGACGGTGCCGAGCGCGATCCGGGCCGCGTCCGCCGGCGGCCAGCCGTAGATCCCGGCCGACACGGCCGGAAAGGCCACCGTGCGCGCGCCGAGCGCCACCGCGGTGCGCAGCGACTCGCGATAGCAGGAGGCCAGCAGCTCCGCCCGCTCCTCGTACTCCTCCGCCCGGTGGACCGGCCCGACGGTGTGCACCACCCACCGGGCCGGCAGCCGTCCGGCCGCCGTCGCCACCGCCCGTCCGGTGGGCAGCCCCCTGCCCCAGTGCGAGGCGCGCAGCCGGCGGCACTCCTCCAGGATCTGCGGCCCGCCCTTGCGGTGGATCGCGCCGTCCACCCCGCCACCGCCCAGCAAGGACGAGTTGGCGGCGTTCACCACCGCGTCCACCTGCTGCTCCGTGATGTCACCCTCCACCAGGGTGATCCGCTCCACCATCGCCCGCTCCCATTCCCGGACCGCCCGGCATCCGCCGGGACGGAACCGAGTCGTCGTCCGAGTCCAGTCACCGCACCGCCACCGGCGTGGCAATAACCACAACGGCGCCGGTCGGCCGGAGAAATCCCCGGAGATCACGTTATGGTCGCGAGAAGTTCCCCGACGCGCGGTGCCAGGCGGGCACTGCGGACGGACGCCGGCCGTTACGCAGTCGGGGAAAGGGAGGAACCACCGATGCCCGCAACGGGAGACGGGCGGGCACCTGGTGCCGCGGACCTGCCGGGCGCCCACGACGGCGCCCGCGTCGGCCATGCCCGCGGCCGTGCCACGACCGGACCGGCCACGGCGACTTCCCCGATACCTCACCCCCGCTCACGGGCCGCGCACGCCTCCCACCCGTCCCACATCCCCGACCCGGCCGGCCCCGCCGCGGCGGACGGGCCCGCCGACGGCGCACCGCTGCGGCTGCTGGTCATCGAGGACGACGCCTCGGACGCCCAGCTGATCAAGGCCGCGGTGGCCGACAGCGGCACCTCGATCGAGATCCACTGGGCCCGCGGCCTGGACCAGGCCACCGAACTGCTCGCCCCGCCCGCCCCCTGGGCCCGGCGCGGGCGCTCCCGCACCCCCGAGTTCGGCTGCGTGCTGCTCGACCTCGCCTCGCCCGCCGACCTGCCGCACCCGTCCGACCCCTCGGACGGGCTGGAGGGCCTGCACGAACTGCTCCGCCGGGCCCCGCACACCCCGGTCGTGGTGCTCACCGACGCCGCGGGGGCCGAACTCGGCGCGGCCGCCGTCGCGGCCGGCGCCCAGGACTTCCTGCTCAAGCACGAGACCGACGGCCCGCTGCTCGCCCGCGCCCTGCGCTACGCCGTCGAGCGCAAGCGCGCCGACGAGTCCCAGCGCCGCCTGGTCGAGGCCGAGCTGCGCGGCCAGGAGAACGCCCGCCTCCAGCGCCACCTGCTGCCCACCCCGCTGCTCGACGGCGCCGGGCTCTCCTTCACCCGGCGCTACCGCCCCGGCCGCCGCCGCGCGCTGCTCGGCGGCGACTTCTACGACGCCGTGCGCACCGACGACGGCACCGTCCACGTCGTGATCGGCGACGTCTGCGGCCACGGCCCGGACGAGGCCGCGCTCGGCGTCGCGCTCCGGATAGCGTGGCGCACCCTGGTCTTCGCCGGCCTCACCGGCGAGACCCTGCTCACCACCCTCCAGCACGTGCTGGAGCACGAGCGGCGCAGCGACGAGATCTTCGCGACGCTCTGCATGCTGGTCATCGAGCCCGGCGGCAGCGGCAGCGACCTCGGCTCGCTCGGCGCCGGCGAGCGGGCCCGGCTCTACCTCGCCGGGCACCCGGCACCGCTGCTGCTCGGCCGGGACCACGAGCCGATCTCGCTGCCCTCCGACCTCGCCGGGCCCGCGCTCGGCCTGCTGCCGTGCCACGACGGGCAGGCCGCCTGGCCCGCCCACGAGGTCGAACTGCGGGCCGGCTGGCGGCTGTTGCTCTACACCGACGGGCTGATCGAGGGCCGGGTCGGGGCCGGGTCCCGCCGCCTGGGCCAGGACGGGCTCGCCGACCTGGTCGGCGACCACCAGGCCGCCGGGCTGACCCGGGGGCGGCTGGTCGACAGCGCCATCGCCGAGGTCGAGGAGCTGAACGGCGGGGCGCTGACCGACGACGTCGCGGTGCTGCTGCTGGAGCGCAACCCGGTGCAGCTGATCCTCGGCTGACGGGCCGGGCTTCCGCACCGCCGGCCGGGCATGCGCCGGGCACGTGGTGGGCGCGCGGCGGAGGGGGCGAAAAGATTGTAGCCGAGGAT